>DAIOEN010000085.1:28448-28697 GCA_036746235.1 Vulcanimicrobiota bacterium
TTTTGGGTATACCCATTTTAGGTATACCCATTTTGGGTATACTATTATATTCTATACCCATTTTGGGTATACTATTATATTCTATACCCATTTTGGGTATACTATCTGATGTTATACCTGATATGGAACTGCCGATAATTTCTCTTGGAAGTAAAACCTGATATATTGTTCCATCTTGATCCCATGCCAGTTCCTTAATATAATTTTTTTCCTTCAGTTCTTTTATAGATCTTACAATAGTATTTTTAG
>DAIOEN010000086.1:0-28490 GCA_036746235.1 Vulcanimicrobiota bacterium
ACAAATGATATAAGGCAAATTATTTTTCTTCGTAAGAGCCTGTCAGGCAGAAGCGGATAAAATGGTTACTAATTTACCTGGAGCGGTACTCAGTCAGAATCCCGGAGGCGGCCAATGCCGCCTCCAATGATTAATCCTAACGCCAGTATTTTCGATAATCTTCCAGATCTATAATATTCTGTTCCCTCTGCTTTAAGAGTTTACTTGCTTTATCTAAAATTCTCTTCTCTTTTTCCGAAATCTTTTCCATTCCATGAAGAGAAATCTTTTCAAGAATTCTGTCTGCTTCCAGCTGAATCTTATCGAAATCTTCTTCTCTTTTAATTACAATCTGTTCAAGTTTCTTTTTCTTTCTCTTTTCCATATCAAAGAGATCATCAAAAAAAGCCTGTTTCTTTATATAAATAAAGCCGAAAGCCATACCTCCGAGATAGCCTATGCTGTAAATGCCTCCGTTAAAAGCTATTAAAAATTCTACTGCTCCGAAAATCATAACAGCATATTTTGCCTTCATAGGAAAGAGGAGAAGAATTAATATGACAGTATCGGGATAAATCATACCAAAAGCCAGAAGGAGGCCGAATATGACACCTGTTGTTCCTGCGGCAGGCAATATGGGAGAACCGAGTAAAAAACAGAATATGGTATAGGTCAGACCGGCTCCGATACCTGTAAGGAAATAATAAATAATAAACCTTCTTGTACCCCAGTATCTTTCAAGAGATGTACCGAACATCCACAGGGCAAGCATATTAAAAAGTATGGTCAGTACATCCATATGAATAAACAGGTGAGTAAAAAGCTGCCATATGGCAACATTATAAACGAGTCTCAAAGGTGTCAGAACAAGCCATCCTGCAGCAGTGGTAATAATCCCTGAAAAAGGCCCTATAAGCTGTATAAACAAAAAAATTACTGTGTTTATAGCAATAAACCATGTTACTGCAGGAGTGAGTCTGACTTCAAACGAATAGTCTCTTTCCATCTTAATCCTTTCAGTGTTTAGCTCGCTCTGCCTCTTAAAATACTGAGACATACCCTTGCTGCAAGAGATTCATCTGATGCCTGATCCTGTTCAAGAGTTTTTGTGAAATACTCGAGAGCACTTTCATCTTCTCCGTATTGCATCAGGGCAACTCCTATTTCAAGCGGTATACCGGCACTGCTTCTCATAATACCTTTATCAGGAAAATCCTTTAGAAAATCAGACCAGTTTTTAAGTATGGCAAGAATTTTAGTCTTGTCTTCAAAAGAATAAATACGCCATTCTCCGGTAGAAGGAAGAGGGCGGGCCATAAGAATATATTCTTTCGATTTCTTTTTCATATTTATCTGAACAGTAATTCTTGCCACTTTGGTAGACAGTGCCTTATAAACCTCACAGTTTAAAATTTCATAGGTAATCATATCAAGAACAAGAGCAATAAGTCCTTTGCTCTGAGAAAAAGTACAGGGACCAAGTTTTTTCCTGTCATTGGACGTATTCAGGGTTTTCATAATCTCCAGAAAATTCTTTGCCACAGTTTCCAGAGGTGTACCTTTGATAGATTGCAAATTCTGTTCCCTTTTCTGTTTATCCACATCTTCAGGAGAAATATTTCTTTCCACCACATTTTCCTGCTGTGATGTGCCACTGCCATCGGATAATTGTTTCTTTAAGCTCTGAAATATTGATTTTACCTTATCTATAATATTCACCCCTCAAAATTTAGAGAACATAATCTCATTTTTTATGAATAAATTTTAACACTCTTCACATCTTTTTTCAAGTAATATATTTCGTGAAGGGTGAAAGTCGCCTGTTATTTTTAAACATAATCATTTTTAAGTGATTTATTGATAAATTAACGAATGTATGATATTATAATAAAGTTCTAAAATGAAATAGGATGACCTTGAAGGAGGATAACAGAAACATGGCGTTACACAGTAAAAACAATCTGTTAGATGAAGGAACTCTCTTAGCAGATCTAATGGAGGAAAGGGTAATAGATCAGAAAAATTTTCAGAAAAAATTTATAATTGATAAAAATTTCTATATACAAAATAACAGAGATTTCAATTATATAGTAGCAAACAGATTCTGCAGCAAAAAATGTTATCCCAGAAAGTCACAGTTTTTAAGTGAAGGTACTATAGATATAACCGGCGAAGGCTCTTCACAGAAAGTTAAAGTGTGTGACCCTATAGAAGTTATTCACAGATGCTGCGGACAGCAACAGGATTTTATCAAAAACGATATGTCCGTATCAGAAAGAATATTCAGGGTATTTATGAAGTACAATAATCAGCCTCTTAATACTCATAAAATATCCCAGGAATTGAATTATTACAATCTGAATAATATTTTTTCCATACTATCCAATGATGATTTTTATGGATTTAAAGAGGTGTAAACCGGGAGGCTTCTGATGGCAGTAAATATGAATAAACCATCATCATCAGAGAAAGAAAAATTTAAAATCCTTTTAGAAGCAGGACAGATAATTAATTCTACTTTAAATATAGATGACGTTCTTAGAAGGGTTATGGATAAAGTAATCGAGATTCTGTCTGCAGAAAGAGGATTTATAATGCTAACAGATGAGAAAACACAGAAACTTGTACTCAAAGTTGCAAGGAATGTGGATAAACAGACTATAGACAGTGAAGATTTCTCGGCAAGTCTCAGCAGTATAGAATCTGTTTCCAAAGGCGGACCACCTATATTCTGCCCGAACACTCAACTTGACCCGAAACTCAGTAAACGTGCCAGTATTGCTCTTCATTCCATTCGCTATATTCTCTGTTTTCCACTGAAAATTAAAGAAAAAATAATAGGTGTTATCTATGTTGACAATAGAATAAAATCAGGTATTTTTGACGAACAGCACAGAGATCTGCTGGAAGTTCTTACCAATCAGGCGGCTATTGCAATAGAGAATGCAAGATTATATGAAAATCTGGAAAAAAATTATCTTGATGTAATAAGGGCTCTTGCCAATACAATAGAAGCAAAAAATCCTTATACAAAAGGACATTCCGACAGAGTAACCATACTTGCTGTCAAAACAGCTGAAGCTATGGAATTATCGGCAAGAGAAAGAAAAGAAATAGAAATGGCAGGCATCCTGCATGATGTAGGTAAAATAGGCATAGGAGAAGAAGTACTTGAGAAACCCGGACGATTGACAGAAGAAGAATTTAAAGAAATGAAAATGCATCCAGGTATCGGTTATGACATAATAAAAACAATAAGTTTACCTGAAAGCGTAAAAGAAGCAGTACTTCACCATCAGGAAAAATTCGATGGAACAGGCTATCCGGGAGGACTTAAAGGTAAAGAAATACCTTTATATGCCAGAATAATAGCAGTATGTGATAGTTATGATGCAATGACCAGTGATAGAGTATATCGTAAAAGTATGGGAGTAGATTACGCTATATCCCAGTTGAAAAGTTGCTGTGGAACACAGTTTGATCCGGAAATAATAGAAATCTTTTTGAACAAAAAAATTTATGAACTTGGCTAAATAATTGTCAGCACTCAGCTTTTGTAAAAATAATCTGACATATCGGATTAGCTGAATGCTTACCAATGATTTACCGTAAATCAGATCCTTATGAAAATATGTACTTTTTGCAAATATCCGATACTAAGAGGAGATATGAAAGTATGCTGCTCATGTAAAGCTGTTTACCATACAGGGTGCTGGCATGTAAACGGTCAGTGTAATAATGAAGGATGTTTGAGCACAGAAGCATATACTGTAAAACCTGATACAAAATCCGTAAAAAATGAAAATCCTGAAAAGGAACTTTCTTCTCCTGATAAAGAGACAACATATAAAACCAATTCAATGGATACAAAAACAAAAATAATGGCTAAAAACATGTTTAAACGTATCCGATGGGGCAGAATTGGTCTTATTGCTATTACTGTTCCGGCAGTCATCCTCGGTCTTATTTTAATCTCCACTCTTGCAACTTCTATACTGGGTTTTGGAAAGGATAAAAAATTATATAACTCCGGGATAAAAAAGCTGGAAGAAAACAGGTATTTAGAAGCGTCGGCAGATTTTGAAGAAGTACTTAAAATAAATCCGAAATATCCCGAAATAAAGGTAAAACTCCTGGAAACTTATAAAAAACTCCTGGAGCAATTCAAAGATGAAAATAAATATAATGAAGCTCTGAAAACATTCCAGAAAATGTCAGGAATGATCCGTTCTGACGAAGCAAAAGCATCTCTAACAGGTATTTATCTTCAATGGGGAGATTATCTGTTATCCCAGAGAAGTTACCAGCCCGGTACGGAAAAATTTCAGAAAGTCCTGGAAATGAACCCCGGAGATAGTGAAGCAAAAGATAAACTTATCCAGACCTTTATGAGTATATTATATGATGTTGAATATGATACCACTCAGGAACAATTAAAACTTATAATAAGTGATAAAGAATGCAGAAATAAAATTACAGGTGATGGTATAAAATTATATTCTGCCCAGTGCCAGATAATAAAATCTGACATCAATGACGACGGTTCCAAAGATATAGTAGTAGCAGGAGAAGATAGAGACAGTTCACAGGCAGGAGTAAATATTTACGAAATTTCCGCAGGAAAACCTAAATTAATTTCGTCTGTTGATACATCGGGATATTATCTGAATAAACTCGGAACTATAGATTTAAACGGTGATAAACATCCTGAAATATACTCAGATTGGACAGAACCCAAAAGTACAAAATTCGGTTTTACGATTTTCCTATTTACAAAAGACAAAAAACCTTCTTACAGAAATAGCAATAAAATAAGTGACTGTCCTCTTTCATTTGAAGATATAAATAATGACGGAAGTATAGATATTATAGCAAAACAGTCAATGAATATTCAGATAGATGGCCAGTATTACTTATTCCCCCATATATACAAATGGCAGAACTTCGAGTTTGTCGAAGTAAGCAGCCAGTATAAAGATATTTATAAAAAGATATATATATCAGCACTGGAGAAGAAATTAAAGACTCCTCCCTCAGGTGATGATCCGCTGAAAAAAGCCGGTTATGAAGATTCAATAAGGACAGCTATAGAAGAACTTTATGTAATAATCGGATTACAGTATGACAGTAAAACCGGAACAAAAAGTCCGGAAGAAACAATTGAAGCAAACTTTAATTATTTAAATCAGCATGAATTTTATAAAGCTTATATGCTCAGAAGTGCAAAAAGAAGACAGGAAACACCTTTTGAAAATTTTTATAACCTCTGGCGGGACAATATATCAATTAAAGTAGATGAAATTACTCTCATAAATAAAGATGAAAATAAAGCAGAAGTGAGAGCAGTATTTGAAGCGACAGAACAGGTAAATTTAAATGAAACAAAAACCCAGACATACAAAGGTAATTATTATATGGTGAAAGAATCCAGTCTCTGGTATTTAGATGATTCTAAAGTAATACAGTAGTTTTTCCGATTGACGGTAAAACCACTACAGGAGGAACCTTTGAGAAACTCACAGATTCACCACCTGGCTCTGGCAGGACTCTTATATGGCATAGATCATTTTATTCTCAGTGAAAAAAAAAATGATCATTTTCCTCTGAATGGTCCTGTTTCTGAAAAAATCGGAACATTTCTGACAGAAAAGGAACATGAATATTTAAATAAACTTATCGCCATAGTGGATGATATTCCGCCATTTAAATCAAGACCATTGCCATCATGGAAGTCCCATTCTCCCTCATATAGCATATTTCTGGATAAACTTGAAGAAAAATGGACACTTCTGACGACAGATGAAGTGGATAATTTCTTTTCAGACATAAAGAATAATTTTTCTCACATGTCACGGTTCCCTCACTGTCAGATATTAAGCGCTCTCCTGGCCTGCGGGGAATATCCTTTTATATGCGGCGGAAAAATTGTTGAAGAACCGAAACATATTTATGGAGAACTACAGGGAAACATTGTGAGCGGACATATTGTATCACGATATATATTCAATACTGTTTTACCGGTTTTTCAGGCAAGATTCTATCCAATCCCTCTGTCCTGTATTATAGAGATAAATTCGTCAGCCTTTTATACTTTTTTACCGGGCCCCGTTGCTTACAAAGGAGAAAAACATCTGGAAGAAATAAACGATTATCTGTGGGAACAGAGACAGGGCGATTTTTTTTTATGCTGGGATGCTATAGATTTTGCTCCTGAAGAAATAAAAAAGTTACCTCTTCTGTTATTCAGACTGGACGAATTTATCAGAAGGAAATCTCTCAGTCCTTTCAAAAAATATTTACTCGATGAAGGAAAACATATCTTTTATATAAATTATAAACATGGACTCTGTAAGTATTGCAAAGAGAATCCTTCTTCCTTACAGGATAAATCAATATGCCTGACATGTAAAAAGAACATAAAGCTAGCTGAAAAATCATCTGAACTCATCTCTTCTGATTTATCTCCGATTATCAGAGAAGAAAAGTATTTTCCGGAAATTATTAAGAATAATATAGAAGAAGAACTTTTGAAGGTAACTGAAAAAGCTGAATTTATTCCTGTTTTTTATCCCTTATTACCGGCTTCGGAAGAATGGAAGAAAAACATCTGTGCATACTGTAAAAACCATGATAGTTCAGAGTGCATACAATGGAAATCCTGCACTCTAACATGTATGGCTGCCCTGTCCGCCGGACATGAAAATTTATCTACAGCGTGCCTGGAAATTCCGGAAGATTCAGATAATCCCCTCACCTGTCTCAACCGGAATAATATTACAGGAGATATATTTTCTTATCTGAAATCACCTGCCATAATAAAGGCTCTCTGTCATAAATGTTCTAATAAAGACATATGTAATAATGAGGTGAGATGTTTTTATACCTTTATTCTTTCCGACAATAAACTCCGGATTACAGGCGCATGGGATAAGGTTTTAAATGTTGTTAACCTGATTAATTCCCTGGAAAGAGTAAAGGGGAATGTCATATTACACCAGGACATAGATAGACTGTATATAAAATTCCGGGAAGTGCCGGACTGTATAAATATTTTTGGAGTCTCTATAAGAAGTAACATGTTAAAGGATCTTATGGAGCTTACTGTAACTTTATCGGAATCCATAGAAAAGGGATATACAGGGAAAGGGTTTATATCTTATCTATATGAATGCAGAGAATTAATAGACTTATATTTTCATAAAAAAGATAAGAGAGGACTCAAATTTCTGCCGAAAATTACATTTGCTATAAAAGAACATGTCTCTTCGGAAGAAATCAGGGAAAAAATGAAAATGCTCTTAGAAATAGATGAAGAGAAAAGTATAGTTCCTTATATATCATTTATCATAAAATATTTAAATCTCACACTGGATATTTAGCATATTATGAAAAAACTTGTTGCATGTATAATCTTAAAAGGAAAAATTAAAACAGTAACATCTATGCATGTAAAAAATAACTGTAATGGACCTGTTATAACTTCTTCTATGCTCAGAAACAGGATGGTAGATCTTCTTTCTATGAACTATGGTATTGAAAGAAAAAATCTGCATACAGGTCACAGATGTAAAGATAATTCATGCTTTCTCTGTCTTATCTCAGGTAACAGCAATGAAAGAAGGCTGATAATAAGAGATTCATTGCCTGTAGAAAAAAAAGAATATTTCCCGTGGGAATTCAAATCGGAAGGTAATAATCTTATCAGGACTATTCCGGTTAATACGGAATTTTCTATGGAAATGGTTTACAGGATTTTCGATGTTAATAAAGACAGAGGAAAAAGAGACTGTGAAAATTTTAAATATATTATAGAAGGTCTTGAATTAATTGAAGAAAATTATCTTGGCACAGGCGGAGCCAGAGGAAGAGGGAAAGTAATTTTTTCTGATCTATCTGTATGCTTAAATAGAAAAGATAATATAGAACTATCAATTCCGGATGACTGGATATGGCAGGGAGAAAGAATTGTCAGAAATGAAAGCCTATAAATGTACAATAAAACTGAAAAGCTCTCTTGAAACACCCCTGGAAGCAGATATAATATGGGGTTCTATGATATGGACACTGAAATATCTCTGCGGTAAAGAAGAGGTAGAAAAAACTATAAAAGAGTATTCTACAGAGCCGCCTCTGATTATATCAGACGGTTTCCCGTCGGGGTATCTTCCCTGCCCTCTCTGTCATGTAGAAACAGAAACAATAGAAAATATTATAGAATCTTCTTCCAGTATAAACAGGGTTATAAAAACCGTAAAAAAAATATTAGATAGAGATTTATTACCTGAAGATATATTCAGGAAGATTATAAACCGGGAAAGAACATTTACAGATATAATAAAAGATTCTATCGAATGTAATATATGTCCCGAAAGTTTTAAAAATATAAAAGAGGAAGACAGATTAAGTATATGCGATAAAAATAACTGTTTTTATCTTACAGGTAAAAATCAGTATGAATGTAATAAAATAAAACCTCAGATGGATTATTCCCTGAAAGAAGACGAATTATGGGATATATATATAGTTTCCCGGTGGTCAGAAGAAAGACTTTCGGAGCTTCTGACCTTTACAGGGATAAATGGTTACGGAAGAGGAGCTTCCCGCGGTAAAGGGCAGTTTTCGATAGACCGTTTCACAGAACTTTCTCCGCAGGAAAGCCTTCATACTTATAAAGGTGAAGAAAACGGTTTTATGACACTTGCTTCGTCTTATATACCTCTGGCAGGAGAAATAGAGGATATAGAAAAAAGCCGTTATAAATTGCTTATTAAAGTAGGAAAATTAGGAGGACATTATGCATCAATGGAGAATTTTTTTAAGTACCCTGTGGCGATGTGCAGAAGAGGATCTGTTTTTCCTGCTTTTCCCGGAACAAAGACTTACTGGGGCGGACTTATTAAAGGAGTTCATCAGGAAATAGAAGAACTGGTACAGTACGGAATAGCTTTCCCTGTATGGGGCAGTTTTTTTGAAAAGAGGTAAATATATCTTTGAAAGACACTCATATACTGGATTTAGAAGTTGAATTACAGGATAATACAAAGAAACCTGTAAGGGAAATTATACCTGATATAATCAGAGGACAGGTAGAAAAGATGATCTCTGCTGCCATGATAATAGGAAATTATATAGGCCGTGAATTGCCTAAAAAAGAGCGTCTCTATCCATATCAAATCAGGAAAATCTTCGGAGCAATAAAAAGAATTGAAATAGACAATTTTGACAGGAAGAAATTGCTGCTTTTAAAGCCACAGCTCGTATTTATAGCTGCAAAGAATGACAGCAATATGGGAATTCAGTATTTGAAAGATGTACTTATAGAAGCTATAGATCAGGTAGGAGACAGTGAAATACATTTCAGACATTTCTGTGATTTTTTCGAATCTATTCTTGCCTATCATCAGGCAGCGGAAAAGAGTGATGGGTGAAGAGTAGGGGCGACCCCCTGTGGTCGCCCTGTGAAGAGTGATGGGTGAAAAGTGACTATCTGATCATTGCCGTTTTTGAAATAAGGCTATATATACGAAAAAATCTATGACAGACTTTTAGAGGTAAAAAAAATTGAGGACTATAGAATTACTCGGGAAGATAATAATTACAGGAGATATAGAAACAAAAACAGGCCTTTATATAGGAGGAATGAGTTCGTGGCTTGAAATTGCAGGTATTGATAAACTTGTAGTAAGAAATTCAGTTACAGGTTTACCTTATATACCCGGTTCTTCACTGAGAGGAAAGTTAAGATCACTTATTGAAAAAGATCTCGGGAAAGAACAGAATAAAGTAATAAAGAAACCTGATGTATATATTCATGAATGTAATGATGAAACAAGTTATTCTTCCTGTGAGGTATGTCAGATTTTCGGTGTATCCCATCGTGTTGATCCTGAAGGTAATTTTTCCTATCCTTCGCGATTGCTTGTAAGAGACATTCCTCTTGATCCCGACAGAAAAAAGCCAGGTAGAACAAAGAGTCTTTCAGAGCTAAACACAGATTTTCCCTACAGTGAACTGAAATGGGAAGCTACAATAGACAGAATTACTTCATCTGCTGTGCCGAGACAATTTGAAAGAGTTCCTGCAGAAGTAATATTCAGTCCCTGTGAATTTATATTCAATCTTTTTATCCCTCAGGATGTAATTCTGCTCTGGTATTTTATTCAGGGGCTTGTCATGGTTGAACATGATTATCTCGGCGGTATGGGTTCAAGGGGATATGGAAAGATTAATTTTAAAAATATCAAAATCAGAGTAAAATCAAGAAAATACAGAGATATTCTGGAAGGACTTGAAAAAGAACCGGAAGAAGATAAGCTTCTGGAGGAACTTAATATTGCGTCCATTGATTACTTGAAATCAATAGAAGGAAAATTCAGAATAAAACCTTATAAGACAGGAATTAAATCCATACTTGAAAAATGGATTTTTAAATAAAATAACAGTCAGTGAAGAGTGAAGAATGAAGAATAATTACAAATCCATTCACCCTTCACTCTTCACACTTCACCAATTATAACCTGTAGCTGATGAAAGCTTATAAAAAACATGTCTTCAAAATATCAATATTTTACCTACACAGTAGAAGTGCTGTCTCCGGCTCATATAGGTATTGGAGAAAAACTCAGGGAAAGAGAATATTTTGTTTCTTCAGGTAAATTATATGCCATAGATATAAAAGAGTTTTTATCCTCTATTTCCGAAAGAGACGATCTGGAACATTTCATAAAGACCCTGTCAAACGCGAAGTGGGACACTTCAAAAGAGAATCTATATAAATATATTATACCATGTAATTATAATCCCCAGGAAATACTGACTCATATAAAATCCATCTATTACGAACCTTACATGACAGGAAGCTCCATTAAAGGTGCTATAAGGACATGTCTCCTTCAGGAATTACTTGGCTCAGGGGAAAGAATAAATTTCAGCAAAGAAAAACTAAAAAAAGTATTTAAACAGCTATCAGGCCAGGAAAGAAAAAAGATATCTGCACAGATAAGCAGTGATATAGGCGGAGATATAGAAAGATATGCATTCGGCGGCAAAAACGGATACAGTTCTCTCAGAGCTCTTCAGATATCCGATACAGGTTCCGTCCCTTCCTCTTTACTTCAAATATCAGAGATAAGAGTAATGTCGGCCAATTTAAAAAATGGACTGGCATGGAAAAAATTCAAACTATATATTGAAACAATAAAACCTTCTCACAGGGAAGAAAGAAAATTGGAAGGAACTATAAAAATAGACAATTATCTTTTACAGGATATACCTGTAATGTCTGAAAGGCTTGGATACACTGATCAAAAAGATGTTATAAAAAATTTCTCCCACCTGTGCAGAAAATACAGTAATGAAAAAATAAAAAAAGAGATAAAATTCTTCCATGACTGTGATCTGAAAGAAGTAGCCATCTGGTATAAAAAACTTGAAGATTTAAAACTTGAAGAAAATCAATTTCTTCTTCAGGTAGGATGGGGTACAGGATTTGAAAGTAAAACTGTTACCCATACCTTTTCAGATGACATGGAAAATATACGTCGCTATTTCAGTCTCGGCAAAAGAAAGATAAGAATCCATTTATTATGTGACAGTGAAGTTTCACCAAGTTATACTAAAAAAGACACATATTTCTGTCCTGCCTGCAGGTACGACCAGCTTCCCCGGGAAGAAACAATAGTTATACCCTTTCCTAAAACAAGAAGAATAATATTTGGTGACGGTAAACCTCTATATCCTCCGGGATGGATTAAAATTTCAGTGAAGAGTATTTTGTAATGCATCAGTAATAAGGAATGGTCAGGAAATATTACAATCGTTACGCGTAACGCGAGGACAATAACCATACTTTGCCAGAGTTATTTTCTTACAGTCACTAAATGAAGAAGGGAAATATTTTATAATAGAGAATTTTATTTAATGGTGATGGGTTATGGGGTGAATATATATTTAATAAAAATAACCGTTCACTGGTAACCGGTCACTACTCACTAACATGCATGACCGGAGTGGTCACAACGAAGTATGAGAATCTGTTCCTCCCGTCACGCGTTACGATTCTTATATAAATAATTAATAAAGAGGAAATAATCATGAAACATATTATTATAGGCAGCGATCATGCTGCATATGAAAAAAAAGAAGAAGTAAAAAAAATTCTTGCGAACCTGAACATAGAGGTCAATGATGTTGGAACTTCATCGAGTGAAAATTCCGTAGATTATCCGGACATAGCGAAGCAGGTTGCCGGTGAAATTTCCAGAGGTACCTTCAGCAGAGGTATTCTATTATGCGGCTCAGGTATAGGTATATCAATAGCGGCAAATAAATTTCCCTCTGTAAGAGCCGCTCTGTGTTACAGTAAAGAAGCTGCAAAACTTTCACGGGCCCATAATGATGCGAATATACTTGTTCTTCCGGGACGGCTCCCCCTGGAAGATGATCTGGAAGATATTGTCAGAGCCTGGGTGGAAACAGATTTTGAAGAAGGACGACATGTAAGGAGAATTGAAAAGATAAAAACTATTGAAAAAATGTTTTAACTATAACGGTATGGATAGATTCTACGACAGACTCTTATTGTAAAGGAGAATGGAAAAATTAAAGTAACTATGGAAACTTGTCCTTTTTGTTCAACTTCTCTGAGTAAAAAGAAAAATTTTTGTTTTGAATGTAACAGTTTTTCAAGGGATGCTCTTTTTATGGATGAAGAAAGCCGTAAAAAAAGTAAATTTCCCTATGCCAGAAGAGAAATAGTGAGTTCTGTTATACCGGATCTGAAGAAAAGCCTTTCCGGAAAACCTTCTGATACTCAGAGCTTATTTAATCTGGCTCTTGCTTACCTTAATATTCAAAATTTCGAAGAGTCTGTTAAATTATGGGAAAAAGTCATAGAATTAAGACCGTCAGACAGTATTGCCATGAACAATCTCGGTGTGTGCCACTTAAGTCTGGGAAAAAATAACTATGCAAAACTCGTATTGCAGAAAGCATATAAAATAGACAGTTCATCACCTGCAATTAATTATAACATGGCGAGTCTCCACAGACTGGAAGGAGATATAGAGAAAGCTATAACCTTCTATAAGGAATATGATCTTCAACGACCCGGTAATCCTTATGTGATAGAATTCATTAACCAGCCGGTAAATATAAAAGAAGATATAAAAGAAGATGCCACACTCATGAAAACAGTTGCTCCTTTTAAGATAGAAGAAAGTCCCCAAAAATCTCCTGTGAAAGGCGCTACAACTCTGGATGTAATATTCAGCACCTATAACAGTGAAAATCCTGAAGAAGCCTTTGAACTGCTGGCAGAACTGGATTTAAATGAAATAAAAGGACAGGAGCAGAAGTCCAGACTGGCTAAAATATTCTCTCAGAAAGGAAGCAGGAAAAATAAAGAAGAAAAGCACCGGGAAGCGGCGGAAAACTACGAAATTGCTTTAAAATTAAATCCCAATCTCCCGTTGCAGGGGAAAATAGCCCAGCAGTATTTCAAGGCAGGAGAAAGATTTTATGAAGAACAACTTGAGGAAAAAGCTGTTGAAACACTGGAAAAAGCAATAAAATGGGATAAAACATCTCCTGCCAGAACACTTCTTGATAAAATCGCTCCGGGAAGAAGTCAAAAAATTGATAATGAAAGTGACGGTAAGGTAAAGGAAGAAGCTGAAAAAAGACAGGAAGAATGGGTAGAAAGAAGACAGGAAGAACCGGAAGTATCGTCAAAAAAAAACCGGCCTTTCAAAAAAACAGAAAAAAAAGCTGTTCCTCCAGATGCTGTTCCTGCAGGTGAAATTAATATAAGAAAAAGACTTATTTTTCTTTCTGTGTTCATTATCATTGTTTCTTCAGTAGCAATACTGATAGGACTGAAATATTTTAAACATGATAGCTCCAGCTGGGACAGTAAATCTGAAGAATATTATTTTCAGGGTCTGAAAGCAGAAAAAGACGGAAATCTGGATGAAGCGATAACACTTATAGAAAAATCTCTGAAATTTGCTCCTGATTACGCTCAGGCCAGGAACCATCTTGGCCAGTTATATGATCGCCAGGGGAGAGAAGAAGATGCAATGAAACAATTTCAGCTGGCTGTAAATATTAATCTGAATTATGCCGAAGCTTACGACAATCTGGCTTTAATATGCACAAAACTGGATCATAAATTAAAAGCCATGGAATTCAGTCAACTGGCAAAGGAAAATTACGGTACAAAAAGTTCAGAAATACACAGAGCACTTCAGTATTATAATAATAACCAGATGACAATGGCAATTAAATCACTGGAAAAAGCAATTACCGTAGATCCGGAAGACCCGACTCTGCACTACAATATTGCTCTGGCATATCTGAAATCGGCACAGATAGAAAAAAGCAGAGAATCTCTTAATAAGGCAATTAAAATAGCTGAAATAAGAGGAAACGAAGATTATATAAAGACATTTTCCTCTGTGCTGGCCAATCTGGAATCAGATGATCTGGTGGTAGATTTTATTGTATCTGGCCAGGCATCAGGTCAGACTCCTCAAAAGAGCCCTTCCCCGGAAGAGACGCCATATGAAGAAGAGACACAAACTCCCGACCTGAATAATACGGCAAAACCTTCTCTTCCGCCGCCTGATGAAGACCCTCAGGTAGCGGCAGTGGATACTACTTATCTATTTTTTCAAAATATAGAAAGTAAAAATTATAATCAGGCCTATTCCCTTTTAAGTGACGATAAACAAAAAGCAACAACACTTGAAAATTTTACAGAAAAGTTCAAAGCTTTAAGTAAGATTAAAGTTTCCAGTGTGAGAATACTCGAAACATCGGATACATCTATCAGGGTCAAGGTTTATCTTACAGCAGAAAAAGCAGGAGATAACGGTTCCTATCTTGGAGTGTTTCAGGGTGTTTACGTATTATTGTGGCAGAACCGGGGATGGAGAATAGGCGAAGGCGTAATAGAAGAAACTACCCTGAAAGGCGAAGATAATACGGGAACGTTTTAGCAGTGACCAGTTAGCAGTGACCAGTTAGCAGTGACCAGTTAGCAGATCACTTTTCACTTTTCACTTTTCACTTTTCACTCTTCGCTCTTCACTTTTCACTCTTCACTAAAAACCTTCTCTTTACAATATAAGACAGAATTCCGAGAATAATAAGACATATAATAACATAGGGATAATAATTAACCATTATATATTTTATTTCATTTCCGTATTTCCAGGCCAGTAATCCTTCAAAGAGATAACGAAATATTCTCCCTATAAATATACCTGCAAGGAAATTTGGAAATCTCCGGCAGACTATTATGGAAATTATGAGGAAAAACTTGAAAGGGAAAGGAGGTGGCACGACGCACAGAAATATAAAAAAAGGTAATTCGTATTTTTCAATAAAATCTTTAAACCTGTTGAAATATTCCATATAGTTTTTTAAAAAAGTGTCTTTACCTTTTCTGACAGTGACATACATGAGAAGAAGACCAGTAACGGAGCCACATGTTGCGGCAAAACAGTTCAGGAATACTCCCGGTAAAGAGCTGTTCATACATAAAGCTATTAAAACTCCGTCCATAGTTCCGCTCATAGAAACAAAAGAGGAATCCAGAATATTGGCAATAAATAATCCAATGGCACCATAATTATCTATAAAATATTTTATATTATCTATATATATCACCTGTTTTCATTTAGAATTTATGTGGGTGATGAGTAAAACAGGGTGTTTTCACTCACTATTCACTCATTAATTATGAACTACATATTTACATCTACAGATAATATATTATTTAATTTCTGATAAAAACCTTTTCATAATATTTATCAAATAAAAAATATATAAATAATCAAAGGCAAAAATTATAATATGGAGAATATGTTATATATTATATGGCAATGAAAATCCTAGTGTCACGCGTCACGCGTCACGAAAAACAGGGGAACATTATGATGTTTAATAAAAATATTCTTATAGCTGATGATGATAAAGATTTTTTAGTGTTATATGAAGAATTGTTTAAAGATTTTAATACTATCAATAAAGATCATAATGAAGATGTGAAGGTAAAAACCTTTGATAATGGACTCAGTCTTCTGGAATATTTTCATGATGAACATAAAAAAGGCAATAAAATCCCTCTCTGCATACTGGATATGAGAATGCCTGATATGGACGGACTGGAAACAGCAGATTTATTGAGGAAAATAGATAATGATGTTATTGTCATTATAATAACTGCCTATTCAGGGAAAACATCCTTTGAAGAAATAAAAGAAAAATTAAATGAAGATATATATTATATAAAAAAGCCTTTCAGCACAAAAGAACTTTACTGTCTTGTAGACTCACTGATTAAAAGCTGGAATAAAAATTTACAGATAAAGGAAAGCCAGGAAAGATATAAAGAGCTGGCAAATTCATTACCACAGATTATTTTTGAAGCAGATTTAAAAGGGAACCTTACCTTTATAAACTCTGCTGCCAATTTCGTGTATGGTTATAACATAGAAGATGTAAATAAAGGTCTTAACATGTTTGATCTGGTAAGCAGTGAGGACAGAAACAGAGCTATGGATAACATTCAAAAGACCCTGAAAGGAGCAGGTACAGAAGGTAATGAATATACCATTATTGGCAGAGACGGCACAAAATTCTCTGCCATATCCCATTCAAGTCCTATTATACATAATGGTAAAACTACAGGCCTGAGAGGGATTATTGTAGATATTACAGACAGAAAAAAAATGGAAGAAATACTTCATTACAGGCTCACAATAGAAGAACTTATTACTACCATATCAACCAGGTTTATCAATATTACCTCTACTGAAGTTGACAGAGAGATAAACCTTGCACTGGAAGCAATAGGTACATTTATGGATGTTGACAGAAGTTATGTTAATATATTTTCAGATGATATGGAAAGAGTTAAAGAAGTATATGAATGGTGTAATAAACAGATTTGTTCGAGAGCAAAACAGATAAAAAACATGTCTATGCAAAACTATTTATGGACAGTTGAACAGCTCAAAAAAGGTCAGTATATATGCGTATCAAGTCTTTCAGAACTTCCTCAGGACGCAGAGACAGAAAAAATAAGCTGGGGAAAGGCAGAAGTTAAATCCATTCTCGGTATACCATTATATTTCAGCAATAAATTAGTGGGATATTTCATGCTTAATTCAGTAAAAAAAGAAAAAAAATGGAAAGAAGAAGATATAAGACTCCTTAAACTTGTAGGTGAAATTTTTATAAATGCCCTGGAAAGAAAAAGAAGCGAGGAAGCGCTTACAAGATCTGAAGCAAATTACAGAATGCTTGTGGAAAATACAAGAGATATTATCTATTCCTATAATCCCGATGGTACAGTCAGATTTATCACGCCACAGGTAGCAAAACTGGGCTATATGCCGGAAGAAATTGTAGGACGTAAGATGCTTGATTTTGTTCACCCTGATGATAAAGAGCGTATACTCAATGAATTCAGAAAATTCATCGTAACAGGAAAAAGTTTTCCTACAGTATGTCGCATTATGGGGAAAAAATCTGTCATATATGTAGAAGAAATTTCGGAAATTATAAAAGATAAACATGGAGATATTGCCTACATTACAGGCGTTATAAGGGATATTACCGACAGGATAAAAGTAGAAGAAGAAAAATCGAAACTGGAGAAACAGCTTCGCCATTCTGATAAAATAAGAGCTATAGGCACACTTGCAGGTGGTATTGCCCATGACTTTAATAATATCCTTGTAGCCATACTTGGATATATAGAAGTAGCTCTATATAATATGCCACAGGATAGCAATCTCCGGCCCTATATGGAACAGATGAAGAAAGCATGCCACAGGGCAATAAAGCTGGTAAAACAACTCCTGACCTTCAGCCGCGAGACGGAAGGAGAACGTAACCCCATACAATTAAGTACTATTATAAAAGAAAGTCTTAAGATGCTCAGACCACTGATACCTGCTACTATTGACATAAAACAGAACATAAAAAATTCAAGTATAATACTTGGTGACCCGACACATATATACCAGATAATGATGAATCTCTGTAAAAATGCTGCCGATGCCATGAAAGAAAAAGGAGGAGTAATAAAAGTCGGTCTTAAAGATATTAATACAGGTTCAAATACTCTGGAATTAAACCATGAGCTGGCGCCAGGTAATTACGTAAGATTAACAGTAAGTGATACAGGTCACGGTATAGATCAATCCATAAAAGAAAGAATTTTTGAACCCTATTTTACAACAAAAAAAATAGGAGAAGGCAGTGGCATGGGGCTTTCCATAGTTCATGGTATTGTAAAAAGTTACGGCGGAGAAATAACAGTAGAAAGTGAACCGGATAAAGGAACTTCTTTTCATATATTTTTCCCGAAAATAAAAAGTAATGAACATGTAGAAATCAGTGGAACTTCAAAACCTCCCGGAGGTAAAGAAAACATACTTTTAGTGGACGATGAAGAAGATCTGGTTGTCAGGGTATTAAAGAAAATACTGGAAGATCTTGGATATAATGTAATGGCAAAATACAGTGGCATTCAGGCATTAAAAGCTTTTTGCGACGATCCTGACTGGTTTGACCTTGTAATAACAGATCAGACTATGCCGAAGATGACAGGAATTGAACTGTCTCAGAAATTACTTGAAATAAGCCCTCGAATCCCGATAATTCTAATATCGGGATTCAGCAATGTTATACCTGTGGATATGATCAAAAAAATAGGAATAAAAGAATTTATCATGAAACCATTTGAGATACAGGAACTGGCAAATATTATAAGAAAATTACTGGATGAAGAAAAAAGAACAAAAAATATATAAATCTACCTGTTTTCTGTTTTCTGCTCTGTTTCAACACCTTCCCCGATATGAAGCTTTTTAGTTATAAATTCAGGTAATTTCAGAGCAGAACTATGATCCAGACTTTGAAAGGCTTTACCCAGTATAGTTTTTATACCGCCCCCCTGAGGATCTTCACATTTCTGTTCATGTTCAGCTTTTTCCTGAATGTTATTATTTTCTTTTTCTCTTAAATTTTTATCATACGCTGTTTCTAATTTTCCCTCTTTCAGGAATTTAATTATATTTATACCGCACTCTGTACAGTATTTTGCCTTATCTTTATTTAAATTCCTGCAAAAAGGACATATCTGTTTCAGATGACTTTCTTCTTCATTAACGATACTATCCTGTTTCAGATGACTTTCTTCTTCATTAACGATACTATCCTGTTTCTGGATAGCCTTGCCGGGTGCATGTTGAGAAGCCAGTGCTTTTATTAAGAAGGTACCTGCTTCGGGAGAAATGGGTGTACCTCCTTCAAAAGCTTTCCTGATAGCCTTCTCCAGTTCTTCCCACAGGGTTGCATCTTTTAATATATACCCTGTGGCACCTGCATTGAAACATTCCAGAAATTCTTCTTCCCTGAGATAAGCAGTTAATATTATAATTTTAACACATGGTAAAACCTCAATAATCTTCTCAGTAGCTTCCAGACCGTCCAGTTCCGGCATTCTGAGATCCATTAATATAACATCAGGCTTTTCTTCAAGTTCAATAACAGTTTTTACTGCATCCATACCGTTATGAACCATTCCGACAACCTTCATATCGGCAAAAAATTTTACCATACTGCTAAAGCTCTGACATATATCAAGATCATCATCAACAATGAGAATTTTTATATATTTATTCTGAAGATCGTCATATTTAATTTCTTTATCCTTTGTTATAAAAGTACCGGTTTTATATTTATTTCCTGTGCCAAAATTTAATGTATATAATTCCAGAAGATTTTGTTTTAAAACATTAAAATCAGAAAACCTATCTTTCACGTTTCCCTGAAGACATTTCATGACAATAAAGTCTATTTCCTCCGACAGGTCCGGTAACATTTCTCTTATAGAAGAACATTTAAGAGGTTCATCAGGATACTTTCCAGTTAAAAGCTGATACATGATAACACCGGCGAGATAAATATCATTTCTTATATCCTGTTTGTCCATAGAAGTGCCACTTATCAAATTTCTCATAGATACTGTGCCAAAGTCTACAAGAATTATTGATTTATCACTATCTCTTACGACAAACTTATTCAGTTTCAGATTACCATATAACATGTTTTTGTAATTATACAGATAATCCATTATTCTGCAAATCTGGATTAACCATTGAATTACCCGGCTTTCAGGCAAAGCCTTATTGAGACTATTTCTTAAAAGAACATCAAGATTTTTGCCTCTTATATAATCCATGATAATATAAAAAAAATCATCTTCTAAAAAATAATCGGTAACACACGGCAGGTTGGGATGGCGTAAATTAGTAAGTAATGATGCCTCTTTTCTGAAGGATTGCCCGACCTGTCCTTTTTCCTCATAAGATAAATCCTGAAGATCCGCCATTATTTTAACAACACATGGTCTGTTTAAATTTAAATCATAGGAAAGAAAAACAGTGTCTTCCGAAGATAAAGAGGTAATAACTTTATATCGATTTTTAAGAATTTCTTCTTCCTGTTCATTAATTGTTTCAAATTGACATCCACAATTTTCACAGAAGAGAGAATTCTCAGCATTTTCACTGTAACATTCAAGGCAATACAAGAATTATCCCCCCGCATAATTTCTCTCAAATATATTCTGAATTATAAAATAAAATAACGTTTACGTCAAGAAGCTTTATCCTGTTCAGCTCTGTAATTGCCCCTTTCAAATTCGACTTTTTTCAGCTTTAAACTTATCTTTAACAATTCCTCGGTGAGGCGATTAACAGTATGTTCCATTTCCTTATTATTTTTCTCTAGCTTCTCACAGTATTTTCTATATTTCGATACGTCTCTTATTATTCCTATTGTAGTCCACTTATCATCAAGCTTTACCGCTGTAATAGATAGCTCTGCAGCAAATTCGTGGCCATTTTTTTTCAATGCAACAAATTCGCAGACTTTACTGGAAATCGAGTAATCTTCCCCTGTATGTATCGTACTGAGATCAAGTTTCTCGGATGTACTGTAAAGATTTGAAGAAAGGAACATATGAAATTCTTTACCGTTAACCTCTTCATAAGAATAACCGAATATCTTTATGGCTGAATCATTACAAAAAACGATCTTCCCTTCCTCAAGTATAATAATAGCGTCCTGAGCACATGAAACAAGGCTGTGAAATTTTTCCTCACTTATCTTTAAATCATTCGTCACTTTATTAAACTTAAATTCAAAATTATTTAACAGGCTTGAAGTAAAATACAATAAGAAAACAAATACAATAAGATTTGATAATAAAAATATAAGAAAGCTTGAGGAAACGGAATAAATACCTCCTATACGACAGAAAAAACATAAGAACCCTACCAGTACGGGAGTAGAAAAAGAGACAACTAAAATATAACGTAACATATGTGCTGCAACATTATTACCGGTGAATATTTTCATAAAACCTCTATCCGGTCTGGACATTATGACTGAAATAGAAACAAATAGAAAACATATAGCACTGTGGAATGCTACAGGTTTATACAAACCTACAGTAAATAAAGAAACAATACCGAATAAATAACCGATAATAGATAAAAATGAATTTACTCCTACCATAAGTATTATATACTGAGCAGGTATGTAACCGGCAGGTCTCTCCATGTCCAGAAACATTATGGCCATACCGATTAATATAAAATTCAATGCAGAAGAAGGTGACATACGGCCCGGATAACGTTCAAAACCATAGCTCTGTGTACATAATAATTCATCAATATATAGATTAACATTAAATAAATATTCACTTATCGTAATAATAGCTATCAAAAAAACAATAAAAGCACATATTCTGCTCAGATAATAAAAAATTGGATTTACTCTTTTTGTCTGCACCATCCATAAGGATATACCTGTAAGAATAAAAGAAAAAGCAGTATTGGCTGACATAGGACTGAAACTATGGTGAAAAGACATAAAGATATTGAATTTCCAGGTGAGGAAAACAAAAATACCTGTAAAAAAAACAGAAAAGGCTATAATTTCTGAAATTTTCTTTAATAAATTTTCATATGATTGTCCTCTGACAACCGGTTCGTTAAGTTTTTCCATGTAAGACTACAAACATTTCTAATTACCGCAAAGTGTTACGATTCTCTTATAAAGTTTTACGCCTGAATATAAATATTTCATTTTTCAGCCATTCGATCCAGTCATCAAAACCTTCACCTGTTTTACTGGAAAGTGGTAATAGTCTGGATTTAGGATTAATTTTGATAAACTCTTTTTTTAATCTTTCAAGATCATAATCGACATAAGACATGAGATCAATTTTATTTAGAATCAATAAATCTGACATCTGAAATACAGGAGGGTATTTTAGAATTTTATCGTCCCCTTCCGTTGTGCTGGTCAGAAGTACTGTAACGTTCTCTCCCAGCTTATACCCTGCAGGACATACAAGATTACCGACATTTTCTATAAATATTACATGAATTGTTTCAAGATTCAATTTTTCAAAGGATTTTTGTATCATAGCGGCATTCAGATGACATCCTCTGCCTGTATTTATCTGAACGACCTGAACACCAAGTTTTTCTATCCTCAGAGCATCTACGTCAGAAGCAAGATCACCTTCTATGACGGCAACCGGTATATTATCTTTAATTCTTCTGATAGTTTCTTCTAAAAAAGTAGTTTTCCCTGCTCCGGGAGAAGCCAGTAAATTGACGACATATATCGATTTCCCATCAAAGTGTTTTCTGTTCTGTTCCGCTATCAGATTATTTGCATTCATAATATCTGTCATTACAGGTACAATCATAATTCTATCTCCATATCTTCTAATAATATTTCCTGCCCCGATAGTAATGTTACATCTATACTGTTACAAACCGGACAGACCATAACAAGATCCTTTAGTGTCGATTTACTGTTACATGATGTACATTCAATTTCCGGATCAGATTTTACAAAATCCAGCGATGCTTCGCTCGCTATTGTATTTTTGCTGAATTCATCAAAATAAAATTTAAAACATTCACTATCTACCATGCTCATTGAGCCGAGCTTCAGTTTCAAAGAAATAATTTTTTTTGAACCATATTTTTCTGCCTCTTTAAGAGCAATAGAAAGCATGTCCTGTGTAAGAGATAATTCATGCATGGTAATTTATTTCCTCTAAGACCTTCTCTACAGCCAGAGGAACTGTTTCCTTTACAGAAGAAGATACTTCCATAGAAAAATTATTCTCCACATGACCTATCTCTATACCAATCAATATGATATTCTCTGTTATTCTATCAGGATAAAGCATTAATCCTATTTTCAACACTTCTGCAATACCAAGTTGATGAAGAGAAATAATATTACCTCTGCTCATAGCTTCAATATCTTTACCTTCCAGCCTGTAAAGGACTCCTTTCCTGTTTCCCGTTGCAACTGCATCTATTACTATTACTTTATCTATATCCATAAAATAATCCAGAAGATCGATACCGGAAATTCTTCCTTCTATAAGCTCTACGTCAGAGAGAGAAAGTTTTTTTAATTCCTCTATAACCAGCAGGGCAACTCCGTCATCACCGGCTATTATATTGCCACATCCTATAACCCGTGTATTCATTAATTAACTCCGTAATGTGATGCGTGATGCGTGTTTTCACCGGGTAATGGGTGACCACAGGGGGCCACCCCTACTATTCACTTTTCACTTTTCACTCTTCACTACTCAAGTTCTTTTATATATTTTTCCGCTTCCTCTTTATGTTTACCATCAGGCTCTAATTTCATATATTTTTTAAAATGAACAAGAGCTTTAAATATTTTCTGTTGTTCTTTACAGATTAATCCAACCAGGAAATGAGTGTCTCCATCTGAAGGATTTAGCCTTAAAATCTCCAGATAAGTATTAAAAGATGATTCCAGATCACCTGATTTATAATATAGCTCTCCAAGTCTATCAAGCAATAAAGTATCTTCAGGACTTTTTACCAGCGCAAATCTGGTTTCTTCTATAAGTTTCCTGTTCTCTTCAACCTTCTTATCTTCAATCTTCTTTATTTCCTTTTTATCTGACAAACCTTCTTCTTCCATTACATCAGTTTCTTTAAATATTCTCGTTTTATATTTAGATTGACTATCGTCATCATGACCTTCAAGCTCTTTTATATAATATTCGGCTTCTTCTATCAATAAACTCTCTTTATCTACTTTTTTACATAATCTGAAATGACGCAGGGCTTTTAAAATATGCTTTTTATCCCTGTAGATCAAACCAAGATTAAAATGAGCCTGTGAGGATTCCTGATTCAATTCAAGAGCTCTTCTGTATAGAGAAGCAGATTTCTCTAAATCACCTTTTTCATAATAAACCATGCCGAGTTTATTATGAAGACCATCGTCATCAGGAGAACGTTCAAGTAACTTCTGATAATAAACCACCTTTTCCTCGAACGATTTCTTCTCTATCTGTTCAATTACCTCCGGCGGAGAAATACCCTCGCCTTTCTCTTCAATTTTTTCTTCTTTCCCCGGTAATGTTTCCTTCTCAGGTATTCTTTCTTCTTTCAAGGTTCTTTTTTCTTTTACCGGTATTTCTTCTTTTTTTGCCGGTATTATTTCTTCCTTTACGGGTATTCTTTCTTCTTTTTCAACTTTTTCCTCTTTTCCGCTTCTTTCTTCTTTTCCCGGCAGTTTTTCTTCTTTTTCCGGTGATTTCTCTTTTTTCCTATGGGTATCATCACGGGAAATTTCCACTTCAGCATTCAGACTGTTCCATTTTTCAATAAGAATTTCTATATATTTTCTGGCTTCTTCTGCAAGTCCCGCACTGGATGCAAAGGCTATACACTCATTTAAATGTAATAAAGCCTCATTAATTTTATATTCATTTTTTGCCTCTTTTTGAGTATCAAATTCATGTATAATAAGTCTGGCTATATTCATATGGGCTTCAGAACAGGTTGGATCTACTTCAAGAGCCTGTAAAAAATGTTTCATACCAGATTCATAATTACTCTTCCTGACATATGTCTCTCCTGCATCATTGTAACATAGTGCAACATGAATTACTTCATCTGCTTTATCCGGATATAGAGATTTCTGATAATTCCATGTTTCTATTTTCTGAATGGATTTATCTATTATCATCTTCATACTGATACTGAAGGTTCCTTCTTTTTTTCTTGCATCCTTAAGATATTCAATTGCTCTGTCATTACCTGACTCTCCAAGTGCTATAACGGCATATTTTCTAATCTGAGAATTTTCATCTTTCAACATTTTCAGAAGATAAGATAAAGATTCTTTATATTTAACTCTGGCCAGAATATCCAGAACAGCAAGCTTCACAGAAAGTTCACTGTCTTTTAATCTATTCATCAAAGGTAAAAAAGCCTGATAGTCTTTATGATTTCCAAGTAAAATAACAGCTTCTTTCCTTATGACAGGATCAGAATCGTCAAGCATATCGATAAGTGTGGATAAAACTCGTGTATCTTTACTGTTTGACACGCTATTAAGGGCTTCCAGCCTGATTTTTTGACCGGGAGATTTTAGCTGTACAAGAAACATATCAAACTCATTGAAGGTTTTTGTACTATATATATTTTGTTCTGTCTTATCATCATATGACAGTTCTTCAACAGGTTTTTCTTCCATTGCAGGTACTGACGGTAATTTTCCCATCGGACTGCCGCATTTTTCACAGAAGTTTGCCTTTATATTATTTACACTTCCGCATTTAGAACAGGTTTTACCTTCTTCAATATCTTTTACTTCTTCCCTGGCAGTCTCCGTTTCTGCCGGTAATTCTATAACAGAAGTTTTTTTTCTGGAAGACCAGGCTTTCAGCAGTAAATGGCTTGCATCAGGAGAAATTGGTATTCCCCCTGCAAAAGCTTTTTTAATGGATTTTTCCAGTTCTCCCCAGTAAGTATCATTTTTCAGTATATACCCTGCCGCACCTGCTTCAAAACAATCAAAAAAGTCCTCTTCTTCAAGATAGGCAGTTACTATAATAACTCTGGTAAGAGGTGAAAGACTTAAAATTCTTTTTGTAGTTTCTATACCACCCATATTGGGCATTTTCAGATCCATTAAAATAACATCAGGCTTTTCCTGAAGAGAAACAACTTTCTCCACACCTTCCCTGCCATCTCTGGCATATCCGATAAATTCAATTCCTTTAAAAAACTTTACCATATCATTAAAAGCATTGCACATATCGATTTCATCATCTATAAGCATAACTTTTATAGGTTTTTCTCCCAGAACTGAATTCTGTTCAGCCAGTTCCTTATCTTCAATTATAAGCCTTGTAGTGCTGTATTTAACTTCATCTGACTCTTCGAAGTTTTTCTTGTATGCTTCCAGAAGATGGTGTTTTAAAGCCCTGGCATCACTGTATCTATCTTCCATCTCATACTCAAGACATTTCATTACAATATCTTCCATATCGGGAGATATATCAGGTATAATTTCACTGAGAGGTTCAAAATTAAAAGTTTCATCAGGAAGTTCACCTGTCAGAAGTTCATACATAGTAGCTCCGAGAGCATAAATATCACTTCTTACTTCAGGTGATGCTTCATATTGTTCCGGTGGTGCATAACCATCTGTTATAACAACTTCATCCAGAATTCCCGAGGATATAAAAGAAGCTGCTCCAAAGTCTACGAGCATTATGCGTCCATCTACATCTCTTACTATTATATTTGCAGATTTAATATCCCCATGAATAATAGGAGGTTCCTGACTGTGTAAATATTCAAGAACGCGGCACATCTGTATGGCCCATTCCAGAACCTGCTTTTCCGGTATAACTTTCTCTTCAGACTCTTCTAAAATAACTTCAAGATCTTTGCCTTCTATATAATCCATTACAAGATAACATACATCTTTTTCGGTAAAATAATCTGTTACACATGGAAGACCGGGATGACGTAAACTGGCAAGCATTTCAGCTTCTTTTTTAAAAGGTTTTAATATGGCGTTCCGTTCTTTCTCAGGTAAATCAGAAAGTCCATTCTTGCAGATTCCTTTTATGGCACACAATTTATTCAAACTAAGGTCATAGGCAAGAGAAATAGAGCCCATTCCGCCTTCACCTAACAGCGAAAGTACTTTATATCTGCCTTTAAGAACCTTTTTTTCATCTTTTTTCTCTGAAATTTTCAGAAAACAGCCGCAATTCTTACAAAATTGAGAATTAGCCGGGTTTTCTTTATAACATTCCGGACAGATCATTTATATCACCCTGATTATATTTTACTCTGTGGCCTATGTTCTGCCACTTATTACCCAGAAATAACACATCTAAATCCTTTAGAATGATCGCTATTATCAGGAATAAGGCGATATCTGTTAGTAACTCTCAGATAATTGGGATAATTTGTCCATGAGCCTCCCCTGAGAATTTTTTCAATCCCGATGTCAGGACCGGCAGGATTTGTCACGGGAGAATCCATATAGGTTCCATACCAGTCATTACACCATTCCCACACATTGCCGGACATATCCATTACTCCGTAAAAACTTGCACCATCAGGATATTTATCTACAGGAGTAGTGGTATTGATATTACTGAAACGACTGTTACATTTATTTATATCCCATTCATTACCCCATGGCCAGCATCTGCCATCTGTTCCTCTTGCTGCCTTCTCCCATTCTGCCTCCGTGGGGAGCCTTTTTCCTGCCCAATCTGCATAAGCTCTGGCATCTTCCCATGTTATATTAACTACAGGATGATTATCTTTATCAGAACTGTAATATTTATAAAAATCTCCCTGAGGTTTATAGTCAGTATCTTTAATAAATTTTATATATTGCTCATAAGTGACAGGTTTTTTATCGATATAATAATCGCCTAAATATACTTTATGTTCAGGCATTTCAACTTCAAACCAGCTTAATTTTGCCCCTTTGTAATATTCTCTGGCTTCCTGCAGGGCATAATATATTTCTTTCTCAGAACTGCCCATAGTAAACTCTCCTGCCGGTATGAGTATCATATCAGACTGATCAACAGGATAAACAAGCAAAGCAGGTTTCTTTGCTATTTCAATCTTTATTCTGTCTTTCTCTGGCTCCAGCTTCTTTTTAGCTTCATTAAGTTTTTTCTTATTTTCTTCATCAAGTAACTTTCTCTCTTCAATACGTTTTTTAGTCTGTTCTTCAATTAATTTTCTGTCTTCTTCTGTTACTGATGCTTCCTCTTCTTCTATTACGGGACCAGCTTTTTTCTCTTCTTCCCTGAGTTTCTTCTTTTCTTCAATCTTCTTTATCTCTTCATCCAGTCTTCTTCTTTCTTCTTCCCTTTTCTTCTCTTCATCTTCTTCTAACGTTCGTGCTTCTTCTTCCAGTCTCTTCTTTTCTTCAATCTTCTTTATCTCTTCATCCAGTTTTCTTCTTTCTTCTTCCCTTTTCTTCTCTTCATCTTCTTCTAACGTTCGTGCTTCTTCTTCCAGTCTCTTTCTTTCTTCAATCTTCTTTATCTCTTCATCCAGTTTTCTTCGTTCTTCTTCCCT
>DAIOEN010000087.1:0-3202 GCA_036746235.1 Vulcanimicrobiota bacterium
ACTCCGCATTTTATACACAGATTGCTGTCTATCGTGAAAGGTTTTCTTACTGTGCCGGAAATGGCGCTGACAGGACATTTCTTCGCACAGAGTCCGCACCCTTTACATTTATCGGGATCTATTTCTACTTTCAATAAAGCCTTACATCTCCCGGCAGGACATCGTTTTTGAAATACATGGGCATCATATTCTGCACGGAAATATTTTAATGTAGAAAGAACCGGGTTGGGTGCTGTTTTCCCAAGGCCGCAGAGAGAGCCTTTTTTGACTACCAGGGCAAGTTCTTCCAGTAGATCCAGCGTTTCCCCCGTAGCCCTTCCTTCAATTATATCATCAAGGAGTGAAAGCATCTGTTTTGTACCTTCCCTGCAGAGAACACATTTGCCGCACGATTCATTCTGGGTAAACTGCATGAAAAACCTTGCCACACTTACCATACATGTTTCTTTGTTCATTACTACAAGACCACCGGAGCCTACCATTGCGCCTATCGATAGAAGGGAGTCAAAATCCATCGGAAGGTCGAGATGTTCTTCTGTAAGACATCCTCCCGACGGCCCTCCTATCTGTACTGCTTTAAAACCTTTACCTGTAATATGTCCGTCATCATCTGTAACACCTTCACCTATGTTATAAACGATTTCCCTCAGGGTTGTACCGAAAGGAACTTCTATGAGACCTGTATTTGCTACATGTCCCGTAAGAGCAAAGGTTTTTGTCCCCGGAGAACCTTCTGTGCCGAGAGATCTGAAAAATCGGGAACCTTTATTTATTATAAGTGGCACTGTTGCAAGGGTTTCCACATTGTTTATGACTGTGGGCTTACCGTGGAGTCCTCTTTTTGCAGGGAAAGGAGGTTTCGGTGAAGGCATACCTCTTTTGCCTTCTATGGAAGCCATAAGAGCAGTTTCTTCTCCGCATACAAAGGCGCCTGCTCCCTCCATTACATGACAGGTAAGTTTTTTACCTGTACCGAAAATGTTTTCTCCGAGAATTCCCATTTCTTCAGCCTGAGAAACTGCTTTTTTCAATCTTTTTACTGCGAGAGGATATTCTGCTCTGACATAAATATAGGCTTCATCGGCACCTGTGGCGCGGGCCCCTATCATAAGACCTTCTATGACACTGTGGGGATTGCCTTCCATTACGCTTCTGTCCATAAAAGCTCCCGGATCTCCTTCGTCACCGTTACAGATAACATATTTTTTTTCTCCTCCTTCCACTCTTGTGAGGTTCCATTTTTTTCCTGTAGGAAATCCTCCGCCTCCCCGGCCTCTCAGTCCGGAGTAAAGTATTTCTTCACAGATTGCTTCAGGAGACATCTCAGTCCATGCCTTTTTTGCTCCTTCATAACCTCCGTTTGCAATATATTCCTTTATATCTTCCGGATCAATGAGTCCGCACATCTTCAGGACAAATCTGTTCTGCCTTTTGTAAAAAGGAATATCGGAAGTCCTGTTGCAGTGTTTTCCCGTAGAAGGATCTTCATAGAGGAGACTTTCTATGACCTCGCCATTTTTCAGTGTATGGTTTATTATGTCCGGTACATGTTCCGGTTTTACCCTGGTGTAAAAGAGACCTTCCGGTTCTATTGTGACCAGAGGACCCATCTGACAGAACCCCTGACATCCGCTGTGTGATACGAGAATGGATTTTTCGTCAGTTTCTTCTTTAAGTTCTGTTATTACATCAAGATTTTCTTTTTTGAGATTATCTATAAAAGCCTGATAGACTTTAAGGGCTCCGTTTGCCACACAGCCTGTACCGGCACATACAATAACCCTTTTCCGTATGTTTTCCGATTTTTTTCTGTAATCTTTTTCTATTGTTTCCAAAAGTGTATTCATTTTTTACACTCCTTTATAAATATCGTGACAGGTAACGCGTAACGCTGACCCGTTACACTCCTCATAATAATTACGAATTTTTAATTATTTCTTCTATAATTGAAATTGTTTTTTCAGGAGTCATCTGGCCGTACACATCATCATTTATGACCACTACGGGAGCAAGTCCGCACGCTCCCAGACAGGATACAGTCTCTACAGTAAACAGCATATCAGGTGTCGTTCTGTGTTTCTCATCTACTCCCAGTTTTTTATAAAGTGCTTCAAGTATGGATGTGGATTTTTTTACATGACATGCAGTGCCGTCACACAGTTTTATTACATATTTGCCTTTCGGTTCCAGAGCAAAATGGGAATAAAATGTGGCTACACCGTAAACCCTTGAAGGCGGAATATCAAGAGATGTTGCTATATAAGTCATTACCTCTTCAGGAAGATAACGATATTCTTCCTGAACTGCCTGAAGTATGGGGATGAGTCTGGCAGAATCCCTTGAATAACTGTCCAGTATTTTACAGAGATTTTCGAATTTTCTTGAAGGAGATTTTATTGCTTCTACCATTTTTCACACCGTCCTTTAAATTTTTTAGAGGGATATTTTATTTTTTCTACCATTTTTTACACAGTTCATTGGATTTTTTAGAGAGGGGATTGTCTCTTCTATTGACCCGGCCATAAGCAGATAATCAAAGGTCTTATTCCCGTAACGCGTTACGCGTCACGCGTTACGATCCCTGAATCCTGTTAACTTCTCGCGTGAGTATGCCCAGACCGCAGGCAAGATTTTCATTCTGCACTATAATGGATTCCGGCAGATCCAGATTGATGGGGGCAAAGTTCCATATGGCCTTTATACCTCCCGATACCATAAGGTCTGCTACAGACTGTGCCTGCTCTGCCGGCACTGTAATTACACCCAGATGTATATGCATTCTCTGTGCAAGGGACTTGAGTTTCTCCAGAGGTAATACTTTTATTCCGTTAATTTCGTGATCTGTCTTTTTTTCATCTATGTCAAAAGCTGCTACAATCTTTAATCCGTACTGTTTAAACCCTTCGTAGGAAAGAATTGCTCTCCCCATATTACCGGCGCCGACAAGAAAAGCATCGGTCATATTATCCCAGTTCATAAATTTTTCTATGGCAGTAATGGTTGATGATACAGGATATCCTATCTTGGGACTTCCTTTTACGCCTGTAACGGACAGATCCTTTCTGACCTGTGTGGCATCAACATTCAGTCCTTCTGAAAGGTTACTGCATGATACAACTTCTCTTCCTCCTGCCTGAAGTCTTTTCAGATATTGATAATAATAGGGGAGTCTTTTCATTGTCGGCAGAGATACTTCTTTAAT
>DAIOEN010000087.1:3302-26554 GCA_036746235.1 Vulcanimicrobiota bacterium
GATATTGATAATAATAGGGGAGTCTTTTCATTGTCGGCAGAGATACTTCTTTAATATTTTCTTCCACAGAAATTTCTCCTTTCGTGAATATATCGTGAATTTTTTATCGAGAAATTTTTCACGATTTCATTATATTACCTTTTTATCGGCATGTCAATATTATCGTGAAAAATTTCTCGAATATTTTTCTTGACATGAATTGACGTAAAAGGTATTCTTATTACCGCAACAGATAAGATAGTCATTTATCTATCTGGAGCGGTACCTGGTATTTGGGAGGTCTTTATGAAGGATTTTATATTATTCCGGGCTCTATGTAAATTCCGTAAATATGTCTGATCTTCATATAGATTCAAAGGTAAGTGAAGAAGAAAGGGATATATTGGAGTCTTATGGCGCAACAGCAACAGCGCCTGTTCTGTCAGGTAAAAAGGATTTAGTTATAACAGAATGGTCAGACTCCGATTAGTGCAGCAGATAATTTTATATGAGAATCGCAACGGGTGATGCGTGATGAGTGATGCGTATCCGGGGCGTTTTATTAAACGCCCTTACTCACCCTTCACTCTTCACCCTTCACCAATCACTTTTTATATTCTTTCTTACACATATCACATACCCTGAGTCTGCCTCCATAGAGTCTTTTCATGTTTTTAATTTCTTTTCTCATGTGAATATTTCCGAGTGCAATTCCCAGTTGATCTCCTATCGTTGAAATAAGATTTTTTTCGGAAGAAGTAAAATCTCTGTCGTAGGTGCAAAAGGCAAGGAAACCGAGGAATTTATCACCGGAACACACAGGTTTGGCAATCAATGAATGAACTTCCCCCAGGATTCCTCTTTTAAGTCGCCTGTCCTCACCGGGTTTCCCTTCATAAATCTGACAGGTTTCCATAATAATTTTAGCCAGAGGTTCATTTTTAGATAAATATCCCTCTCCTATGGCACTGACTGAAAGGCCTTCATGATTTTTTATCTCAAATTCATCCGTATATTCATTGTACATAGCCAGAATTCCTGAAATTTTTCCGTACATATTCATGAGTGCCAGGGAAAAAGATTTATGGAATATATCTTCTTCACTGTCAGCAGTTGACGCTATTTCACCTATTTCAGATATGATGAACATTTCTTTTTCTGTTTCTCTCAATTTCTCTGTCATTACATTTATTGCCTGATTCAGAAGCAGTAATCCTCCTTTACTATCTTCTATAAGGAATTTATCCAGATCTTCTTTTTTTAATTTGATAAGTTCCATGTCCGTGATGGCAGTAAAGTCAGCAAACCTGGGTTTGTTACGGAATAAAGACATTACTCCCACATAGCCGTTATGTTTTACATAACTCAGGGATCTGTATTTACCTTTACCCATGGCTTTATGAACAGAGCCTTCTCCCGATGTGACTATATACATACAGTCACCGTAGTCTCCTGCTTTATAAATATGTTCACCTGCTTTATAGAATTCTTCAGTAACAAATCCGGAAAGGGTCTTCAGGGATTCTTCTGTTAATATATGAAAAAATTGACTTTTCTTCAGTTTCTCCATAATATCATGTTCTTTCATTCCCGTTCCCTCCCTGTGTATTATGTCTTTCTCCGTAAGTTTCAGATCTGATTTTCAGACTGAGGTCACGGGGATTTGTACTGACGGAAATAGCTTCCTTTTCATCTATGATTTTTCTTTCCCATAGATTAAAAAGACATTGATTTAAGGTTTGCATATTATAATAATCAGAAGATTCTTCTATGACTTTGTCTATTTTTCCTATAGTTCCTTCTTCCAGGAGTTTGCTGATGGTAGGAGAATTAATCATTATTTCCTGGGCTGCCATACGTTCCGGACGATCGCATCTGTTAACGAGCCTCTGGGAAATTACTGCGGTAAGAGATATAGAAAGTTGAAATCTTATCTGTTCCTGTTCTTCTGCAGGGAAAGAATTTACGATTCTTTCAATACTTTTTTTTGCATCGTTTGTATGTAATGTGGTCAGCACCAGATGTCCTGTTTCTGCAGCAGCCATGGCAATACTCATTGTTTCTGTGTCTCTCATTTCTCCTACAAGGATAATATCTGGATCCTGACGGAGTGATCGCCTTAAGGCTTCTGTGAAAGATAACGTATCACTGCCGACCTCTCTCTGATTTATGACACAGTATTTGTCCCTGTGAATAAATTCTATGGGATCTTCTATGGTTATAATATGTTTTCTTTTTGTTGAGTTTATCTCCTCTACCATTGCGGCAAGTGTGGTTGATTTCCCGCTCCCTGTTGGCCCTGTAATAATAATCAAACCCTGATTTCTCCATGCCAGATCTTTTATGATTTTCGGCATAAATAAAGAATCCAGAGTAGGTATTTCAAAAGGTATAATCCTGAATGTGCCTCCTGTGAGACCTTTTTGAAAAAACACATTTCCTCTGAATCTTGCAAGGCCTGTAACTTCATGAGAAAAATCAAGTTCTCTTTCTTCCTCAAGTTTTATTATCTGGTTGCCTGATAATATGGAGAAAATCATTTCCTGCACTTTTTCTGCGGAAAGAGGATTGTTATCGTATGGTAATAAATCTCTGTTCTGCCTTATCATAAGCGGCGTACCTGCTTTCAGATGCATAGCATCTCCCTTTATGTTATGTAAATATCTTAATGCCTCTTCCATATCCATATATAATCATCCTCCTTACCACCACATCCTGCCGGCTTTAATATTATCTCCGATAGCATATTTTTTAAACTGTTCCGGATCATTTGCTCTCGTATAGGCTTCTTCCATTGTTACAAGCTCCTGTTTTACCAGTTCTGCAAGGTGTCTGTCCATTGTAATCATGCCGAGTCTTGCTCCTGTTTCAATGGCACTGTATATTTGATGGGTCTTGTTTTCGCGGATAAGATTTGATATGCCGGGAGTAACTATTAATATCTCTCTTGCAGCCACTCTTCCCGTGCCATCCGGTCTGGACAGGAGATGCTGACAGATTATAGCCCTTAACGTGCCGGCCAGTTGTACCCTTATCTGCTGCTGCTGGTATGACGGAAAAACATCTATAATTCTGTCTATTGACTGTGGTGCATCAGGTGTGTGAAGTGTTGAAAAGACCAGATGTCCTGTTTCTGCTGCAGTGAGTGCAAGTGAAATCGTCTCAAGATCACGCATCTCACCTACAAATATGACATCAGGGTCTTCTCTCAGGGCGGATTTTAAGGCATTTGAAAATGAATAGGTCTGATTTCCCACTTCTCTCTGAGTTATTACAGAAAGTTTCCTTTCATAGACGAACTCTATAGGATCTTCTATCGTCAGGATTCTGACTTTTTTCCTCTGATTAATATATTCTATCAGAGAAGCAATCGTTGTGGATTTACCGCTTCCCGTAGGGCCGCTCAGCAGTACAAGCCCTTTTGTCTGAAAGGCCAGTTCTGTAATTGTATCTGTAAGCATAAGCTCTTCCGGTGTCGGAATTTTAGAGGTTATTACTCTGAACGCTGCTCCTACTCCGTCTTTATGAAGAAAGACATTTACTCTGAATCTTGATACATTTTTTATATCATAAGAACAATCAAGTTCCAGTATTTCTTCAAATTTTCTCTGCTGTTCTTCATAAAGTACGCCGTAGATCATAACTTTTGCCTGCTCCGGTGTAATAATACCGAAGTTTTCCAGTGGTATTATTTCTCCGACAATTCTTATCATTGGAGGAAAGCCCGGAACAATATGTATGTCAGAAGCTCCAAGTTCTACGGCACTGGTTAAAATTAAAAAAATATCCATTTCAATCCCTTCCTCTCTCTTCCTGAGGTGTTAAGTATTATAGCTGGTTTCATAACAATTCATAATTAATGAGTGAATAGTGTCCTGATCTTTTCACTATACTTAAACTCTATCAGGTTATGAAATACACTATAAATATTTTTATATAATTATCGGCAATAATAATTTGAAGTTTAAGAAAAAAACAAAAGATTTACAATTTGTTAACAATTTTTTCTGGAATCGGGTTTTAAAACATGTTATAATTTTTTTACATTAGAGATTGATGCCGTCAAAGCTATAGAGAAATATTAAGGGGGAAATATAGATGCAAATAAATTCATCATTGAATAATTCGAAAATTTTAATAAATCAGCCTTCTTCCAGAGAAAGTCAGAAAACAAATCAACAGTTGGATCAGGTTGTTTTAGGGAGCCATGTTGATGACAGCGCATTACTTATGGGGGATAAACTTAAAGAAATGAAATCGGGAGGAGCGGCAGGAACTGTTGCTGTAGGTATTCTGGATATAAGGGTTCCCACTACAACAAAGCCTATCAGCGAGGAGCAGCGCAATAAAATCCTATCAGTCATACAGCCCGGCGATGTAATTTTAGAAACAAGTGATGCCTATCCTAACTGGCAGAGAATGGAAGTTGTAACACTTGGTTCCGTCTATACCCATGCAGCTATTTATGAAGGTGACGGTAAGTTCCTTGAAGCCACTACGGGCGATCCGAGCGGTAAAGGAGTAATAAGAACCGATTTAAAAGAATATCTGGAAGGGCCCATACATATTAAGATCGTTCGTCCTCCCTATAAAGATGCTAATGATGTAAAAGTAGCCCTTGATTATGCCCGTGCACAGCTTGATAAACCCTATGATTCTGCTTTTAATTATGAAGATGACAGTAAAATTTACTGTGCAGAGCTTGTAAAGAAAGCTATAGATCAATGCCCGAGTGGTATTGAAACCCCTATGGCTCATACGCTTTTTACAAAACTTACAGGTAAAAAAGCAGTGGGACCGGATAATTTTGCCGAAATTGAAGGGGCAAAAGTGGTATATCCTGAAGACCCGTCCGAAGAAACCAGTTTCCTTAAAGCCTCTTTGTCTCACTGGCCTGTAGCGGCAGGTACGGCTGCAGGAGCACTGGCAGGCGCTGCCACTATCGGAGGTGCTGTCGGAACAGTTGGAGGTCTCCTCGGAGGTCTCGCTCTTTCAATCTGTATAGGAAACAAGATGCAGACAGGTCACTTCAATCTATGGGGAGTAAATACATCGGATTATAAATAAAACAGGAACATAATGGGGCGTATCAGTAGAAAAACCATATACTGATACGCCCTGATTATTTTATTCTGATTTTTCTATAACCGAAACCTCAGTGGAAGCATATATTTCCCGAGGAGCGACACCACAGGCATATTTCATCTTAAAATCAGGATTCTTATCTAATCAATACCTGATGTATATATTTAGAGCCTATCCGAAAAGTCGCTCCATACCTTTCCACTGCCAGGCTCTTCCGAAAAATCTATAATCCTCCTGAAAGGAAATCTATTTTTACAGACATTTACTATCTTGCCTCTGTTTAATTTACAACTGGCTGTTAATACGGTATATATTTTTCTCCAGAACCTGGCAGTGGAAAGGATGTGAAAAAAATATTACTTTTCGGATAGGCTCTTAGAAGTTAACTTTTTGTTAAAATCTGGCGATTATATTGTATCCTAATGAGATTCATATCCTTTCAGGCCTCCTCTGGGGAGTATAAGAGTGAATTTCTCCGGTATTACAGGTATTTCTTTGTTATCTACCGTAATATAGGTCCCGCCGTTTTTATTGATTATTGAAATATTTGCTTCTTTAAATGTCTCAAGGACACGGGGTTTATATTTATTCCACAGAGATTCTGTAATTTCTGATTTTATACCATGTCTGTACTGAAATGCTTCGAGTTTTTTCCATGGGTCAAAAAAGAGAAAACTTCCCTTCGATGCTCCTCCGAGGAGTTTTGTCCCTTCATATGGTCTCGGAGTTGTAATAACATTACCTGCCACGTCAAAGGTAAGGCCTCCGAAAAAGAAATCTCCTCCCATAAGTGATTCTCCCGCATATTTTGTGGCATATCCCAGAATCCTGACGTCAAGGTTCTGACATCTCGGATCATTTACGGAATTGGTCCAGGCTCTGTCTACAATATTTCCCATGATGAATACATGACCGCCTTTTGAAGCATAGCCGCAGACTTTTCCGGCATTCCCGTAGATATAAATATTCCCGTGATGCATAACCATAGCTGTGAAATTCTGTGCATTCCCGTGAACCCTTATTGTTCCCCCCTGCATAAAGGCTCCTGCATATTCTCCCGGTTTCCCGTAAATATCTATTGATACATCATCTGTATCACCTGTGCCAAAAGGTGCTGTGGAAATACACCTCTGGCCGGATACTCTGTATAGTATAAAATTTTTCCATCCGAGATCATAGGCACGGGATAGAAATGGTGCAAGCACTGTATCTCTGTCTATACCTTCAGGGAGAAAACCTGTTCCGTCTACTATGAGTATGTCATCTTCCGATTTCGGCTCCGTCATGGCAGATACGGATTTTATATCTGTCTTCCTGTAGCCTTCTGCTGAAATATTATCAAAGAGTTTATATAAAATATTTACTGTTATATCTCTGAGGGAACCTCTGGCTTTATCTCCCGTATTTATTGTCCGCAGATAATCTATAAGCCATGTGAATGTTTTTATGGCAGATTTTTCATTGTCTTTCGAATGTTCTACCATATAATTTAACGTAAAGGCATATTCTTCAAAAGTCCATGAAGCAATATTCTCAAGAATCTTATCTTTCATCTGATGGAAATTATGTTTAACAGTCTCCTCTATAGCAGGAAATTTTTCTTCACCTTTATAAGATCTTCTGTAACTGTAATGAGTTCCAGGATCTGTGAGATTTAACGTTTTACCGTATCTGTCTATAAATTCCATGCCTGTTATTTCAGATTTCTCATCGAAGGTTGCCCTGCTTATCATACCCGGGCTTACGAAGGTTTCATCAGCTTCTGCTCCGTCTATAATACCTGTCCTGTCCATAAGGTCGAGCATTACGTGGCCTGCCTGTTCTTCGGAAGCAATAATACTGAAAGCTCTCAATTTATCGCCTTTTCTTTCATGCCAGATCATACTTACATTTGGTCGCAGATCCGCAGGGTCTTTCAGATCTACTCTTTCCGTAATATGCCTGTGAGGATCGTGGCGAAGGCATAGATACTGATAGGGGCCGTCAGGAGAACTGGCAAATTCCACCCTTTGAACCCTTTCAAGAGATTCTCTTTCATGTTCTTCAACTAACAGCAGATCGTCGCCTGTGGTGGGAGAAAAACTTTCAAAGAGCGCCCAGTCAGGGTATGACCATTCATCTGAAAGGAGATGGAATTTCAGAGCAGCCACATCTGTGTCTGTCCCTGCAAGAGGAGTATGGCCGAACTGTTCAACCCTCTGTTTCAGTGCTTCATAATTGGTAGTTTCTCCGTTATGAGTAAGGGCAGTATTAAGTTTTGAGAAAGGATGGGCATTCATCTGTTCTACGACTGAACCTGTGGCAAGTCTTACATGTATTATATTATTCGGTGCAGGGGGAGTTTCCCATGGTATCTCTCTTCCTGCAGTTTTCCAGCATGCAAAATTCTTCCCGCATGACAGCACTGTAGCTATTTTCTTTGTTCTCTCTTTATATCTGTATTTATTCCATGTATAGGGATATTTTTCGAAAAATCCTTTCTCTGCAGTCCATCGTACGGCAGGATTATTCTCTATTATTTCAGGCGTTATTTCCTGTATATCATACTTTTCTCTCCAGAAATTTTCATCTCTCAGTTCCCTCTCTATAAAGCTTTCTCTGTATTCTTCTTTTATTTCATAGGCATAGAGCATGGAAGATATAAGGACTGATCTGTTAAAAACAAAACTGTCTTCTGCTTTTCTCAGAAATTTTTCATTATTTCTGTAATTTTCCCTGTTTATCCCCGGAAACAGTATTTCCCATAAAGATTTCTGAGGTTCTTTAAAGAGGTTATTTTCTATATAATACTGAAGGGCGTTTTTCTTTACGCGGACAAAAAATCTGTATATATCTCCCGGATCGGTGCTTGCCGAACCAAAATCTCTGAAATCTCTTTCTTCTCCTGCCTCGTTTTTCCTGTAAGAATCCCTTTCTCCTATGAGACCGGAAGAGCCGGGAAACAGTTCAAAAACGTCTTCGAGAAAGATTTTTCTGATTATATTTACCAGATTTTCCCTGCCACGAAGTGTCTCTTCTCTCGCCCTTTTTCTTAAAGTGCCATTTCCCGTATCTCTGAAAGAAGACTCTGTTTCAATCTGTAACGGGTCTTTCACAAGAACAGTGAAAGCATATTCATCCGGGTTTGACGGGAAACAGAGACTCTTGGCTATTCCCACACCGTCCATGCCACGGTTTTCCATTGATTGAAGGGTTTTATGGAGTATTTCTGCCGGCACAGGTTCTGTTCCGTGAACTGCAGCCACTCCGCAGTTTGACACCCCTGTCCGTCTCTGCTCGAAATGTGGTTTCGGCAGATCCCTTACCTTCTGTCTTGCAAGCTGTAATGATGCTTCACGCCTGAGTCTTATACGGTGATCTACTCTTTCTTTAAGACCCATCCAGTGTATGAGGTCAAATCTTCCTCTCAGTTCTCTTATATCATTTATTCCCAGTGATGCAAGAGAACGTATGACCTGCATCTGCATCATGGTAAAAGCATTTATAATCTGGGTCGTATTTTCTTCTATATCTCTGAGTTTCTGCATTATGAGATTGCTTGTGGCAATACCGCGGGAACATCCGTCATGACAGTTCCTGTTTCTGTCACAACCTATGGCTACCATAGGGCCAGTTCCCCATATGACTCCGTCTGCTCCCAGGGCAACAGATTTTATGACATCTTCATATGTTCTTATGCCGCCGCTTACGAAAAATTTAATATAATTCCTGAGGCCGTCTCTTACGAGCCTGTTATGAATAAGAGGAATGGCATATTCAATATGCATGCCCATCTGTCCTTTGATGATATTGGGGCTTGCTCCCGTGCCTCCTCTGGGCCCGTCGAGCCATATTTCTATATTCATGCCGTATTTTTTTGCCCATTCAGCCGATTTTTCAGACAGATTTTCCGTCCCTTCAATCATAGCTTTTTTCGCTATAATATCCACCGTATTGTCTTTTGCTATACGGGCAAGGCCTGCCGCAATAAATTCTATATCAATTGAAGGAGATACTTTTACTGCTATTACTGCATCAGGATTAATCATCCTCACTATATCTATAAATGCCTTTACATCTTCTATGGAATAACAGTTATGGAATGGGAAAGGAGATATAATACTTGTATAGGAATAATCTATAGAATCCGTGCAGAGTCTTATGATTTGCTGAAATTCCAGAGGATCGAGTAATTTATCTTCATGAAGCTTATAAGCTTTATTCTGGAGTTGTAACAGAGATTCTTTTAGTTCATCAGTTACTTCACCGGCGAGTCTGAATTTTTCCAGTTCGTGAAAGGATTTTTCGGCATATTCTTTCAGGGGATGTTTTTCCTTATTACCGAATTTATGGAGCATATTTATGAGTTTATCAAATTCTTCTTCTTTTATATACTGAATGCCTTCAATGCCGCGGAGATAGGCTACCAGCCTGTTTACCTTCTGTGAGAGTATATGACCTCCTATACCCATTTTCGCTCCCTGGCTGTAGGCAATAACTACACGGCGTGCTTTTTTTATGGTTTCTTTTGTTACGCCGAAAAGACCTGTTTTCAGTTCTGTAGATACATATGGTTCATCTTCTTTATCTACAATTGTTTTAAAGAGGACAGGGCTCAAATCAGGTTCATTTTTTATTCTCGTCAATATATGACTGTGTTTTTCCGCCACTCTGTTCTCTTCAAGGATTTTTCTTATGTCTTTTATGCAGTACCATGTACCGTCACGGAAAAATCCCTTTATTGACTGAACTTCCTGTTCCGTGAAAAATAGAGGTTCTCCCTTTTTGTTCAGGAAAAAGGATGTCGCATAACCTCCTTCACCTGTATCTACCTGAATGCCCAGGGTTCTCGCTGCCACTACCTGCGCTCTCCATGTGTCGAGTCCTACGGAACCTACGGATTTACCTCCGAACATCCATGGAGCTTTCAGATTAAGATTTTTCCCCGGATACACACCTGTTCTGACCATGTCAAGTTCTTCATCATGGAGATCTGCCGGATTTCTGCTGTATCTGAGTCCCATAACATCGAAACCGTCTCCTAAATTGCCTGTGGCCTGAACATGTTTCAGATTAATCATGGACATATCGCCTGAAGCCATACGGCCCATGGATTCTATTAATTTCCCCGGCCATACATAATCTTTGGAATAAAGTGACTGGTTGTCAGAACCGAGACAGTAGAAATGATGTGGGAGGGCTGCAGGTTTTATGAGTTTCTTTAATTCCGAATAACATATATGTTCTCTGTTTATATCCAGAGAATTTTCATAGTTAATAAGTTCTTCATTGATTTTTTTGTATATATCTATAATAGAAGGATCTTCAAATATATCTTTCTCTATTCTTTCCTCTAAAATATTAAAATCGATAAGTCTTCCTTCTTCTCCGACGGTTTTCTTTATATCTTTAAAACCTGATGCTCCCAGTACTTCAATGATCTGCACTTTTCTCGATTCCGCCTGATTTTGCAGTCTTTTTACCGCCCATTCCGTTTCAAGACCGAGCAATTTTTCAGTAGACGTTTTTTGTTGAATAATAGCCTGATATGCAGAAGGGTCAAGGGAAAGAAGTGCCGCAAAATCTATAGCAGTGGCATCTGCTCCCCTCTGAATGGTTTTCTGTGTGTCTGAAGCGAGCCTTATACCTCCCGATGCGATAATCGATACTTCAAAACGTTTGCCTGTAGACAGAAGGTAATGATGAAGTGCTTTTACTGCTTTTGACGTTACAAAATATTTATCCCTGTTTCTAAGTCCTTCTATATGGATGACATCAACATTTAATTCCAGCAGATAATCTATTTTTTTCTCTATATCATAGACAAGTGTTTCATCTCCTATTATGTCATATTCACTTACAGGCAGATAACCGCTGATAAGAGGCACATTTTTCCCCTGCTGCCAGGCACATTCTTTCACATAGGTAAGGGTTTCCGCCATGCCTTTATGGAAAGGAAGTTCGAACATGGGGCATGTCCAGAGATTCTGCAGAAATTCCCTTCCTACCGTCTGGCCTGTTATGAGCCTCTGGGATATATCGTAATTTACCCTGGGAACAATGACAGAAGGCAGTTTTTCATAATTTCCTTCTTTAAGAAAAGAGGGATAATGTTCAAGAAGAGTCTGGAAATCCATAATAACAAGGCTTTTCTGTTTTTCTGCCACATTTATGAGGGCAAGTTCCACTTTGCCGTTACTTTCCAGCGGCATTACATTGTAAATAACAGGTGTTCCTGTAAGCAACTGCGGATGTTTTCTGTTTATTATATGTCCTTTTTCATCAAAAACACAGAATGGATCACGTTTCCCAAGTGTTACCGATAGCTCTTCATCAGGGTCTCCTTCATGGAGGCGATTCTGGGCAGGCCCTACTATATGAAAATGAGAAAATCTTTCCGCATCAAAGCCTATACCCATATGTCTGTCTCCCTGTCCCATGCCTGAAACAGGAATTTTTCCCGTAGAAGACTCTCTGTCTATTTCCATAACAATATCGTCCGTAACATATATATCTGCCACTTCTTTAAGTATTTCCGAACGTTTTACGATTGTTGTGTCATGAATTCTTTCTTTCTGTCTTATCCAGTAACGTTTTTCAGCCAGATCTGTAGCATTATATATATATCTGTCAAGTAGAATCCTTTCTTTCTGGGCTGTTCTGTTCATAGGGCAGTAGTTGACGCATGCATTGCAGAGAGCACATTTGTTTTCCGAAAGTTCCGGTATTTCTCTTGCCACTCCTGTTCTTGCTCCGTATGTGCAGGCATTTTCATTGGAACACATGCCGCAATGGATACATGTTACACGATCTATATAGAGACTTGCATATTCAAAATCCCTGGGATAGGTAATATTAATTCCATGCTGGAGATGGGATTTTTCATCTTTATGGACAGACTGGGTATGTCTGCCGTAAAGAGGGCTCTCTTTCATTATCTGCCATGCTCTTCCTATGAAATCTTCTTTTTCTTCTTCCGTAAGAAGAAGTATTTTATTGAATTCTTTATCTTTTTCCACCAGGTCATAAAGATCTGTAAGAGGAACTGAAGCAGGACATACACGGTTACAGTTTCCGCATCTGGTGCATACCAGAAACCCCAGGGCTTCTTCCTGTGTTATCTTTTTACCCTGAGACAGTCTGTTTGCAGTTCTTCTTCTTATTATGGGAGTGGCAGGGCCGTAGGAACCGAAAATATCACCTGTAGGGCATACCCTTTCACAGCTGTCACATTCTGCACAGACACAGGTAATGTCTCTTACGGGATCCCGTTTTACCCTCGAACCTGCAGGGACTACCCTGGGGAATACCGTTCCTAAAAGCCATGATATATTTTCTCCCGACCCTCCTTCAAATACATGGGATGCAATTGCCAGAATTTTCTGAGTATAATTTGAAAATACTTTATAAATGAAATTTCTTCCTTTATAATTTAAAAATTTGCCTCTGTTTATATATCCGGCCGGATCAGCTTCATCCTTTGCTTTCCTGAGAATCTTTAAATTTTCTTCTCCATTGTTTTTCATAAAAGGAGTATTCCATATGCCTGTTCCGTAGATTTTCCCTCCCATGTTAATGGCAATTTGAGAGAAAAAGGGAACAAGTCCCAGATAGGTATAGTGTCTCAGGTGGGCTGTATCTGCAAGTACTATGGATTGAACTAAAACCATGTTGTTTTTAAGTATATGGGCTTCTGTCATGAGATCCAGTTCCATCGCTTTCTTTACGAATCGGGAACAGAAATCTCTGTATTTTTCAAGCGCAGCAAGGGGAATAATATTTTCACTTACGATGAGAGAAGGTCCTTTTTGTTTTATCTGAACGGGAGCATAACGATGATTCCATAGTTTATGGGCAAGATTTACAGGCAACTGTTTGAACACAGGTCTGCTGCTGTCAAACATACCTGTTCTCAGGGCTTTCTGGTAATCGGGAAGAGTGTCAAACTCCATTACTATTACATGGGAAGAATTTTTCAAAAGTTTTAACTCATCCAGATCGGATGATATCTCTGAAAGTCTTTTTTCATCTTTTCTTTCAAGACAGTCGTGCTGTAATTTTACAAGATTTTCTCTTTCTATTTCACAGACGAGTTTTATATAAGGTTCATCATAATATATTACGGATGTGGGAGAAAGGTCATTATCACTGATTTTTTTAATAAATTCCACTGATTCTTTACAGGACTGAAATGTAAAAGCATAGGGTTTAGTTATATATCTGTTTTCCTGAACTTTTAACGTAACACCGGCGATTATACCCAGTTGCCCTTCTGTCCCTGTATAAAGGGAAAAATCTTTATCATCTTTCTTTATGTTTTTCAGGTCTCCCGATGGTGTAACTATCTGAATTTCCGCTATAGATTCCGTTACATGGCCGTATTTATAGCTTCCCAGACCCTGTCCCCCTGTACTTATCCACCCTGCAACAGTTCCCGAATAGGGGTTTGTAATTTCCTGTATTAAAGCAAACCCTTCGTCTCTCAGGTAATTTCTGGCTTCTGCAAAGGTTACTCCCGGTTCTAAATAGAGAAGGGACTCTTTTTTATTTAATTCCATTCTTCTGAGCTGGCTCAGATCAAGGATTATGTCGCCGTTTAACGGAACACAGCCTCCGAAAGGCCATGTCCCTGTTCCTCTTATAGTAAAAGAGAATTTATTATTTACCGATGTTTCGACAAATTTTTTTATATCTTCCACTGTAAGGGGACGTACTACAGTTAAAGTTTTTATATTTATAAGGACATTTTTCAAAAGATCCGGTATCAGGTGTGTTCCTGTGTCATTTGAAAATACGTCTGTCTGAGCATTATGAGGAATAAAAATTTCTGTTTCTTCCGACAGATTTCTACGGAAAAGATTCTTTGTAATATCTCTTTCGTCTGTTTTTTCATGATAAAAATTGAATCCTTCCCAGAGGAGTTTTCGTGATTGTTGTTGATGGAGGGCTACTTCCTTCGGTGAAAGTTTTTCTTTTTTTATTGAATAATAGTTCATTACGACAATCCCTCCTGTAAAAAATTATTAAAGAATTATAATTCACCTGGAAGGGAAAGTCAAATTTTTAGCGTTAGAGTAATTGAGATTAACGTCGTAGTAATGTATAATATATATGAATATTTTCTTTATAATTGTGATTAGAGCTGTGGTAATGTATAATATTTGCATAAATCATGAATTCTAAATGGTGAGAAATTATGGATGCAATTAACGTGAGAGCATATATTGAAAGATGGAAAGAAGTAAATACTGCCGATACACGTGACCAGAGCATGGCTTCCATTGAGCTCAGATGGCAACAGTTCAACAGTATATATCTCCTTGCTTCGTCTATGGGAATAATTACTCAGGAATCAACCGAAGAGAATGAAGAGATCATGAGAAGATGGAATAAACTTAAGGATTTACATAAATGAAACAATCAGATATTATCAGACCTTTCGTTAAACCTCTGAAATTATTACAGAATTTGATAGAAGAATATCAATGCACCGGAATCATTATTGGAGGTCTTGCTGTCAGTCTTATCAGTCGTCCTCGTTTTACTGCAGATATCGATGTTATGGTTCTTATGCCGATTGAGCAGATTCATAACCTGATAAATTCTGCAATCAATTATGGATTTATTACCAGAATACCTGATGCAGAAAATTTTGCCTGCAAAAACAGGGTTTTGCTTTTGCAGCATCAGGAAAGCGGGATCAACATAGATATTTCATTTGGCCTGCTACCTTTCGAGATAGAAGCTGTAAAACATAGTAAGGAATATAAAATTGAAGATTTTTCTATTTATCTGCCATCCCCTGAAGATCTTATTATTTTTAAAGCTATTGCTCACAGACCAAAAGATTTGTTAGACATTCAGGCTATAGTAGAGTTTAATCCGGAACTCCATAAAAAGCGTATAAAAAAAAATGTACAGGAATTTGCGAAATTACTTGATATGCCGGAGTTATGGACTGATATAAAAACTTATATTGAACAGATACGAGTCACCTGTAATAAAGCAGAGAAAGGATCTAAAGATGAACATAGAAGAAAAAAAGAGAGTGGAAAAGATAGATAATATTCTGGAACAGAGGAGACCTGTAGCAGGGAAAATCGAAAAAGTAATAAAAAATCTGAACAGTCTGTCCTTTAATCTGACAAAACTGGATATTATGAAAAATAAAATATCGGAAAATGCAGAAGATGATATTAAAGGACGGATGAAAGAGATCAATGTTCAGAATATTCAGAACAGCATCATATCGGAGATAAATAATCTGAATAAAATCAAATCCCGTTTTTCCAGAGATACCCTTAATATAGGCGTTGTAGGAAGAGCCCGTACAGGGAAAAGCCGCCTTCTTCAGAGCCTTACGGGCCTTACATCCGCCGAAATTCCGGACGGAAACAGGCTCCACTGTACAGGTGTGAGAAGTTCCATATATCATAATCCCGATATAGAAACTTATGGCGAAGTGTTTTTCCATACTGAACAGTCATTTCTGGACCAGATCATTGCTCCCTATTACGAAGAACTCCGTCTTGGCATGAGGCCTTTTTCTCTTAACGATTTTGCAGAAAATGATCTGCCTCCACTGTCTGAAAAATCTCCTGCCTATGCAGATCCGCGGGCCAAGTATGAACATCTCAGGAATTATCATGTCAATTTCCCGAAATATGCGGGACTTCTCGGAAAAGCTCCTCTCAGGATATCAAAAGGACAGATTAGAGAATATGTGGCACAGGACACACAGGGAGGGGAGAGGATTTATTACAATTATCTTGCAGTGAGGGAAGTAAAGATTGTTTGTAAATATCCTTCTCCCGGCGCAGGAAAAATTGCCCTTATAGATATGCCCGGACTGGGAGATACAGGACTCGGTGATGAAGAGCGTCTTATAAAAACACTGGGAGAAAATATAGATACGGTGCTTTTTGTTCGTATGCCGAAATCGAGCGGTGATTTCTGGGCAGACGTGGATGTGAAATTATATGATACTGCGCGGTCATCTCTTATAAATCTCCCTGTCGATCTCTGGTCTTTTATGATCCTGAACAGGACAGGCAAAAACTCTGAAAACGGTGATAATTCCAATAATTGCATCGATCTTGCAGGGACTATAGACAAACATCATATAAAAGTAGTTCAATGCCTTACTGTTGACTGTTCTGACATGGATTCCGTACAGAGTGAAATCCTGGATAGAATCCTGAATTATATGGCAGATAATATTACTTCTCTTGACAAACGATATTCTGCATCATGCCAGGACAGTTTAAATCAGCTTCACAGGCTTGTCTGTTCAGAACTTTATAAATGCCGTAAAGCCCTGGGAGAAGTAAAAACATCCACTTCAGAAGAATTTATATTATTCAGGAGGCTTTTTGACGGTATATGGACAGAGCTTACAAACGGCCTTGAACATCTTCTCCGGGAACTGAGGCCAGAGAGAGATTCTAAAGAAAGTCCTTTTAAATCGCGGCTGGCAAATGTTCTGGATACATGTAATAATGAAAGCGGCATACCTGACATAAATCAGATTGAAGTAAGGCGTCATACGGAAGGTTCCTATGATATTGTCTATAATAAATATCTTCATGAAATGCGTACCAGTATTACGGGACAGTTTCTTTTACTGGATGAAGGGCTTAAAGAAACACTCGATAAAAAGAGAGCTTCTGTGGCAAAAATTCTCAGCGAAAAAGGTAAGGTCGGAGAGTTTATAAAATCAGATGGCCCAGGGTTTTTAGAGGAACTCTTTAATATAATACCTGAAAGACTTTCTAAATTAAGACTCGGTTTTGATATTATTACTGCTTTCAATCTTTCTTACAGAGGTCTTATACATCATCGTATAAGAAAACTTCTGGATTGTTTCGTCCCTGATGAAACGGATCAGAAATTATCACGTCATCCTTCTGCAAAGGACGTAAGGGTTAATCTGGAAAGGCTTTACGGAAGGGTTTTATATGAAATAGAGTCTGAAACGGAAAAATTCCTCTGTGAACCCAACCAGTCAGCCTTCTGTATGGTAGAAGAATTTATTGACAGAGTAATAAGAGCAGAAGGAGTAAAATCGGAATGGGAAGAATTTTACTATGATTTCAGAGCAGATATATGGTCATCGGAATTTACCAGACTGGGAGAAAAAACAAGGCTCAGGAAATCATGGGATGAAGCAATAGAAGATGTGGAGAAATTTAATGGGATTGAAGATTTTAGGATAGCGTGAGTAGTGAGTAGTGAGTAGTGAAGAGAAAGTAGGGGCGTTTTATTAAACGCCCTGTGGGATTAAATACGCATCACGCATCACGTATCACGCATCACGAACCCACGCGTTAAGATAGAAAAGGAGAAACAGGTTACATGCATGAAGTTACAGTAAGTATGTTCGGCCCCAGGGGTGTTGGGAAAACAAGTCTTCTCACAACTATGTACGAGAGATTTGAAAGTGATACAAGCGGTGCAAATCTTCAGATTACACCTGATATGGAGAGCGCCTCCATCCTTCAGGATCGTCTTGGAGAATTGAAAAGCCTTTTTGACAGAGAAGATACATTTTTTGAAGCAGGGGACCAGAAATTCGGTATTCAGGGAACGGAAGAAAAGAGAACCTTTGTTTTTGAACTGGGAAAACTGGGTGAAAAGCCTACTCTGAAACTTAAATTTATAGATTTCCCCGGTAAATATATATCCAGCAGTGCTACAGTAGAAGAAAAAAGTTCACTTAAAGATATTCTGGAAAAATCACATGCCCTGCTTGTAGCAATAGATACGCCTTCTCTTATGGAAAGACATGGAAAATACAATGAAAGTATTAACAGACCTGCAGAGGTTACGGAGTTTTTCAAAAGAGTTTATCAGGAAGGTCTTAAAGAACCCAGGCTTATTGTGTTTGCTCCCATAAAGTGTGAAAAATACATAAAAAACAATCAGTCTGAAGAACTGGTAAAGAAAATAAAGACAGAATATAAGAGATTGTTTGACCTTTTTAAGAGTGATAACCTGAGAAACTATATAGTTACCGTTATAACGCCGGTACAGACTACAGGCAATGTGGTTTTTTCCCATATAACATCTGAAAATGAGAAAACTCATTTTTACTTTACAAAAGAACATAATGAAGCCCGGTATGACCCGAAAGACAGTGAGCAGCCCCTTCGTTATTTATTAAGGTTTTTGTTGAAATTACATTTAAAACAACAGGAAACGGGATGGGGTATATTCAGTTTCCTCCGCTCCTGGCTCGGCATTGATAAATACCTGAGAGATGCCATTACAAGATTTACAGACAGATGTAAAAAAGGAAACGGTTTTGAAATATTACAGGGTTATGATAAATTATAGTTACCGGTCACGCGTCACGTTTTACGCTTTACGCGTCACGCCATTATGAAAGGTTTTATTATGGACGTAACTGTTTATGTGCAGAGTGCCGGAAGAGAGCCGGAACATGATTATTGCTGGCTGACGGTCTGTAAGAGAGGAAATTTTTTCCGAAAATATCCTCCTCATATTTCAGCAATAAATGGATTGATTCAGAGTGAATCCTGTTCTGTTTTATTAAACAGATATGACGAAGATTTAGTTCTTGCAGTTACAGGCCTCAGAGCAAAAGAAAGAAAAGATTACTGCGGCCGTACTGTAAGGAATTCTGTTCTGTGGGTGGGAAGTCTTAAAGATGAAAAATCCTTTCGTTATCTTGCTGCAAAGATTTTACTCGATTTGAAAAACGGCGGAGGAAAAACTCTTGATACTATTGATAAATCTATCGATTTCTCTGAAAAATTTAATATAAATGAAGAAAATATAGACGAATTAAAGGCAGGCGACCTGTCAGAAACAGAATTTAATGAAGTGAAACATATACTTCTCGAAGTTCAGGTTGATAAATTAAGCGACGAATACCTTGTTGATTCACTCTCTAAAGTTCCTTTTAATGAAGACAGAGATTATAAAATCAGAATGATTTTAAATTATTTTAAGTTCGGATTTCATTTTGATAAAGATGTCTTAACAGGACTGTTGAAGGTTGATCATAATTTAAAAATTTCTTCAGAGGAAGAGAGAAAAACTTTACTTTTAAAGAGAATGATTGCAAAAAATACTCCCTGCCATACAGAAGAACTTATAAGGGATCTTACTGTAGATGAAGTTTCCAGGCTGATAGAAAAGTGGAATGTATTCCCATGTGTGGTTGTTACTGATAAGAAAAACCCGGAGACCTTTAGAGAAGCAAATGTATGGCGGGGCCTGTCAAATCTTGTGGAAGGTGAAGACTGGGAAATCACAGGGAAGGTTAAAAGCAGCAAAAAAAAAAATAATCCCCCTTCTCATTCTGTTATTCCTGGTAATATTATTCCTCATATGGAAATGGATAAAATAAAACAATTCGAAGATAATCTGAAGAAAATCCTCAGGGAAAAAAGCAGACCTGTTATAAAGGAAATAGAAAATATTATAAAACATCTGAAAGACAGACATGACTCAAGTAACAATAGAAAGGAGGAAAATCGTTGATATAGATAATCAACGGTTAAAGAAAATGATAAAGAAAATATTATTCATCAGTATTTTATCTGTTTTTACGAATTTTGCTCTCTTAACATGGGCTTATGGAGAAGAGGCAAAGCCTGTACCATGTGAGGAGAAATCAGAGACCATATTACTCAAAGTACCTGATGTGAGACAGAGCACTACCTATTCCTGCGGTGCTTCATGTCTTCAGGGGATTCTTATGTACTGGGGCATAGAATACAGAGAAGGAGATTTGATAGTATTACTCAATACGAGCCCCGATTCCGGAACAGATCCTGAAGATATAGTAAGAGTGGCAGTAGATAAAGGCTTAAAAGGAGAAATAAAAGATAATCTGACTCTGGAGGAACTGGAATTATCAATTAAAGATGGAATTCCTGTTATCGTAGCCATACAGGCATGGAGGGACGAACAGGGCGAACCATGGGAGAAGGTATGGGAAGACGGTCATTATGTAATTGTTACAGGTTTTGATGAGAAAAATATCTACTTTGAAGACCCTTCCCTTCTCGGAAGTAAAGGTTTTATAGAAAGAGAGGAGTTTCTTTCAAGGTGGCATGATTACTCGGGAGATCCTCCGCTTGATGAAAAAGATAGAAAATATATCCGTATCGGTATTTTTATTAAAGGGGAAAAACCGGCACCGCCACCGGAATTGCTCCATATAGATTGAAACAGGCACACTATTAATATATTATCCCGGCAGAAGACAGATCATAAAAGTTTCTTAAACTCTTCTATAGTCAGGCCGGCATCTCTTATAATTCCACCCATGGTAAAAGGATCAATCGGATTTGCCCGTGGAATAGTGATGATTCTTGTTCCATCGGTCATTGTAATATGTTTACTCTGTCTGGCAATTCGAAATCCTGCTTTTTCCAAAGCTTTAACTGCTCTTAAATGATTTATTCCAGAAAGTTTACTCATGTTTTATCAGGCTACTTCTACATATCTAGAATCTTCATTTTTGCATAAATCTTCCATCGTATCTAAATATGCTTTTATGGCATCTTTAATATTCTCTAAAGCTTCTTCTTCATTTTTACCCTGTGACCAGCAGCCAGGCAATCCGGGACACCATATTGAGTAACCTTCTTCGGTTTTTTTTATATTTACTTTGTATTTCATTATTGCACCACCTGTTTCCTAAAAGGAATCGTCTTTATAAGGATCACATTTATTATAATATATCCCGTACCTTACTGCAATCTTTTGAAATTTTTCACATAGCCTGGATTAATCAATATAAAGCTTTTATCGAGTTGATTTCTTTTTTAATCTCTTCTCTGAGACTTTCCGGCTCAAGAACTTCTGCAGACGCTCCGAACTGAAGTATCCAGTTCATCATATTAAACGGGTTTTTCACTGTAAAAGACACTGTTGTTCCCTTATCTGTCTCTTCTACTTTCTGTGACGGATGTTCTCTGCGAAAGGCAAATTTTTTCTTTATTTTTTCTCCTTCCGGGCCGGTAAATCTTATCTTTACAGGTGTTTCACAGGTTTCATCTTCAGACCAGTCCCACCTGTGAGTCGGTTTGAGCGGAGGATTTTCTGGAAGTTCTTTTCTTTCCCTCTCTGTAATTTCTTCTTCTTTTATATGAATTATTTGATTTACTGAAAAGCTTTTTATTTTCCTGTCTTTCAAACAGAACGCTCTTATATACCATTCATGATCATGATAGAGAAGAGCATAAGGGACTATCTGTCTTTCTACTGTATTATTTTTATATGTAGGCATATAGGTTATGGAAATTTTCTTTTTATTTTCTATGGCATCATCTATCTGTTCAATTAAATCATTGAGATTGCTTTTTACACCAGGCCCTGAAAATTCTATAGGTTTATTCATCTTTTCCCTGCATGCCTTCGTAAAATATTTCCTGAGCTTTTTTGCTATGCCGTCCAGATTTTTAAAGGGACTTCCTTCTTCCTGTCCATGATATTTTATAGCCAGATAAAGTGCTTCTATTTCCTCCGCTTCAAAGGCAGGAAATTTTACATCCGAAAAAAGTCTGTATTTTTTGTCTTTATAGATAATATCAAATCCTTTTTGTTCCCAGGCGTCATAGGATTTTCTTATTTCCTGAATATATTTCTTTACGGCAGGGACAGAACAGGATAATTGCTTTGCATAGTCTTCTGCCGATTGATTGTCCTGAATTAAAAACATAAACAGCAGTTTAATAATATTCTGAACCCTGTTGTGCTTTTTAAGACTTTTTCTTGTGAATGTTACTTCCGTCATAAAATTTCCTCCGTAGATTGAAAATGATTTATTTGAAAAATAAATTCTAAGGTGGATACGACGTCGTTTCAGCGAACTGGTATAATTACAGTATGATGATATATGACACAGGGGGATAAATGGATTATGATTACTATATATTATAACATTAAATAAAAAATCCTTCTGTCATATGTCATAATAATAAAAAAGAAAGGATGATTTTTATGAAAGACCCTGTTACCCTGTGGGACTTCTGTCAGACCCAGAAGAGATGGAATTCTAAAGGGAGAGTTCTCTGCAGCAGAATACTTAATTTTATCTGCAGACATAAGTACAGAAATATCCTGGTAAGTAAAAAAGACGAAATTCTGAAGAGATTTAAAGAAAATGACCACGTCCTTTACAGATGGTCTCTGAACAGTTCCTATGTGGATTATGTGGCAGGAAACCTGCTGATAGACAGTGATGAGCTTCTCTCATTTCTTAAAGACAAATGCTTTGACCCTGGTGTGACTTATAATCCTGACAGATATACAAGAAATGACTGGTTTTTTAATATAGCAGGAATAGAAACAGATGACAGATTAAAATCTGCCGGAACGACGGAGAAGAAAAGCTATGTCATATCTGAAACAGGCGTGAAAGTATTTAAAGATTTCAGAGATAACCTTATTACAGACAGGGATGAAGAAGAGGTAATAAAACAGGGAAATTCCTGGCTTTACAGCAGAGGCAATGTAAAAGGCCTTTCCTATCTGGGAAGTGAAAATTCCGAAGATGCTCTTACATGGAATGTTTTCAGAACTTTGATGAAAGAACCTTTAGAGAAATGGTTTTCAGAGTTATTTCCTGTAAGAATAGATAAAGATGAAATAGTGAGATTTCATTTCTGGAAGGAATTTTCTCCTCCGCCGCAGAGACCTGTTCCTGAAGGAAATACCCATGTAGATTTAGCAGTGGAGACTGAGAAAAAATTAATCTTTGTGGAAGCAAAATATAAGAGTGAAATAAGTGACCGTACAAGTCATGACAGTGAAAGGGATCAGATTATAAGGAACATCGATGTCGGTAGTTATGAAGGACAGGTAAAAGGTAAGGAATTCTTCTTTATACTTCTCGTGCCGAAAAGTAATAAACTGTCTGTAGAAAAATTTTTCTGCTACCGTGATAACCCTGAGATGATAAAGGAAAAACTTCCTTATAGAAAAGACCCGGATTTTTCATGTTTTAAAGACCATATGCATATTATCTACTGGGAAGATATAAGAGACCTGGCCGGAAAACTTGGTCTGACAGAGCTTTATCTTTACTTGAAGGAAAAATTTCCTTTATGAACTGACCGTAAGTATTTAATGGGATATCTCATCCCGTCACGCGTCACGCGTTACGCGTCACGATTGCAGAAAGGCTATTTTATGACAGATCTTTTATCTTTATATAAACTTAACAGATTACA
>DAIOEN010000087.1:26654-28160 GCA_036746235.1 Vulcanimicrobiota bacterium
AGAAAGGCTATTTTATGACAGATCTTTTATCTTTATATAAACTTAACAGATTACATCTAAAACCTCGATTAAATAAGATACCTCTGAAATTGAAAGATTTCAGATGGGTAGACAGGCGTCTGTGTACATTACATTGTGATAGCAGACAGATGTCTTTTTACAAACCTTCAGGGGAAGACGATGATCCTGAAATAGAAGATTTTCCCTGCGGTCTATCTCTTCCGCGAATAAGAAAAAAAATCAGAGTAAGGAGGCTTATTATGAAAAAACAATTGAGAAACCCTTATTTATCCGGCATTCTTTCTGCCATATTGCCCGGCACGGGACAGATTTATAACCAGGAAATAGTAAAAGCATGGATTGTCCTTTTACTCTTTCTCCTTCTCGGAGGGACAGTAATAGGAAGTTTTATTGTATGGATTTACGCCATAGTGGATTCATACAGGACTTCCGAACATATTAACAGAGGCAGAAAAAGACTTTCTCTGGAAAGAAATTCTTCTCTTGCCGCACTGAGTTCCATCGTATGCGGATGGGGACAGATCTATAATGACCAGCTATTTAAAGGCATCACTATGATGGCCTGTTTCCTCTTTTTTGCCCCTACCGGCATAGGAGCATTGATTATGATAGCTTACAGCATCTTTGATGCCCGTTACAGTGCGGAAAAGATTAACTCCGGAGAAATAGAACCTCCTCTTATCAAATCCATTATTATGAGCAGAATAGATGATTTGTACAGAAATAACCCTGATATGGCAGCTTCAAAAGAATCTGTTATATCACCTGCCACAGAGAGACTTGTTCTGTCCATGAATAAAGGAGATTATGAGAGAGCACTGTTTGAAGGAAAGAGCAGCCTGTCTGCCGGAGGAGCTGAAGACAGTGAATTACATAAGAAAACAGGTAAAGCCTGTCTTTATGCAGGCAATTACGGTTTCTCCGTACTTTCCTTTATCCATGCCCTTGAACTGGGAGACAGCACTTCAGAATTATACAATAATCTCGGCTGTGCTCTTCTGTCTTACGGAAAAAGTAATGATGATATATCCTGTCAGGATATGGCAGAAAAATATTTTTCCCTTGCACTGGAAAAAGACGGTAATTGCCATCAGGCAGAAATAAACCTGATAAACCTCCTTATAATAAAGGGAGAATTTACTGAAGCTTCAGAAAGGTGTGATTCTTTACTGGAACATGATCGGTCTCTATGGCAGGCAAATCACTGTATGGGAGTTATTTCTTTTATGAAGGGAGAAAAAATAAAAGCAAGAGAACTGTTTCTGGACATAGTAAAGAAACATTCCGAAGCATGGGAGAGCAGGGTGTTTCTGGGCCGTATCTGCGAGGAAGAAGGTGCTTTCGGACAGGCTCTTTCTATGTATGAAGAAACAGTAAATATGTCTCCGCCGCCTGTCGTAAAAAAAGGACTGACAGGAAGAATTAAAAGACTCTCGTCACCTGAGAGAAAAATATTCAGAATGGTTTTTAAAGAAAAGGAGGTTA
>DAIOEN010000088.1:0-28048 GCA_036746235.1 Vulcanimicrobiota bacterium
CCCTGAGTATCGATTTTTCAGTTCCTCTGTCTAACTGGTTAACAAGTTTAACAAGAGAGTCAAGTCCTCCCACCTTTTCCTGTTTCTGAGCAGTTACAATATTTCGTCCCAGTACCTTCTGAAGCTGGGTGATTATATCAGGTGAAGGGCTTGTAAGGAGTGCCACTCTCTGAGCTACTTCTGCCTGAAGTTCGGCAGGCAGGGCGGATATAAAGGCAGCCGCCTGTTTTGGATGCATATAAGCTACCAGCAGTGCTATTACCTGGGGATGTTCATTCTGAACAAGATAAAGTATCTGACTCACATCTGTTTCCTTCATGAAACTGAAGGAACTCGGAGATCGTGCACAGCTCAATATACGGTTTATTATTTCATTGGCTTTCTGTTCACCGAAGGCTTTTTCTAAAATACTTTTTGCATATTCTACGCCTCCCACACCTATATATTCCTGTGCTATTGCTCTGTTGTAAAATTCTTCCATCAAAGCGAGGGTTACGTTTCTGGGAACCTGTTTTAAAGAGGTAAGACCCAGGGTAATTTCTTCTATTTCCAGTTCGTCAAGATTGGAAAAAACATTGGATGCCACTTCTTCGCCGAGTATGGTAAGGATAATTGCACATTTCTGCCTCCCTGAAAGGGCATTATATATTTCATCCTCTTCCTTAGTAAGAACAGTAACTCTTCCTTCATGCTTTGTCTCAACCTTTTCCAGAGCATTCATCGCATCTTTTATTGCATCGTCTTTTTCCCTGGTTTCTGCCTGTGCCATTCAGATCCCCGCCTTTCTACGATAAATTATTTATATAAACTGTCTGCAAATAGTTTTCATCTAAAATTTCATTCTGCGCCTGCCCTTAAATTATTCATCTTCTCCAAGCCATACCCTGAATAGAACTGCTATGTTTTCCGGACTTTCCTGGGCAACTCCCTGGATACGTTCGATAAGGTTATCAACCTGAGCCTTTTTCCTCTTGTCTTCCAGTGAAAGGACAGGTTCTGTAAGACCGAGATCTATTTCTCCAGGTTTTAATTTATCTTCCAGAGCAAGCGGTATCTCTTCCGCTGTAATTGCAGCAGGCTTTTCTTCTTTTTCCTCTACTGTGATGAGGACTTTTCTTCTTGATAACAGGAGAGTTAAAGCAAAAAGAATAACTATAAGAGCTATCATAATATATACATATTTAAAAGGTATCATACCTGCCAGTTTTTCACCTGCTCCTGCGGCAGGTAATTGCTGTGGTATACCGTTAAATGCAATGGATGCGACTTTTATCTGATCCCTCTGACTGTTTAAACCTATGGAACTTGATACAAGATCTTTGATATTTGTAAGGTCTTCTGCCGTAAGAGCCAGATTTTTATCTATACCGACACCTACCGATATATATTTTATCTCTCCCGGCATATTTATATGTTTCATCTTTTCTGTACTTATCTCATAATTGGAGATGGTTTCCCCTCTTTTATAATTGTTTTTATTATCTCCCTCTTTTGCAGCAGGGTAGGAAGGAACCTTTTGATCCGTATTCGCCCCTCCTCCGGGGGGAGAACCCTGTCCTTCATATTTTTCATCCAGTACCTGTTCACTTCTGAGCACTCCTGAAGTGCCTTTAACAGGTATATAGGTTTCCTTATCAATTTCCCTTTTATCCATATTTATTTCAACACTTATTTGAACTACAGCTTTTTTATCACCTACTACCGAGTCCATAAGTGTTTCAACCTTTGTCTGCAGATCCGTTTCTATCTTTTTCTTTAATTTGTAATATTTGGCAAGTATATCATCCGGATCAGGTATGTCTTCATCTTTTTTCTGAAGATTATCAGAGATTAAATTTCCGTAATTGTCAAGTACAGATACATTATCAGGCTGCAGCCCTTCTACACTGCTGCATATAAGATGAACAATTCCCTGAACCTGTTTCGAGTCTATAGAAGCACCGGGTTTTAAGTATAAAACTATAGAAGCAGTGGGCGATTTTTCCATATCTGTAAGAAGTCTTGTTTTTGGTATGGTAATATGAATTCTGCTGTCAGACACACCTTCTAACTGGTTGATTGTCTGGGATAATTCTCCCTGAAGGGCTCTCTGGTAATTCATTTCTTTTTCAAATTCAGTTCCTACAAGATTGGTTTTATCAAATATTTCGAATCCTATTTTGCCTTTCTTTGGAAGTCCCTGCCCTGCCAGAGATAGACGCTGTTCATAAAGACTTTCTGCCGGTATAAGTATAGTCGAACCTCCGTCGGCAATTTTATAACTTATTTTACCGTCTTTTAATTTCTGTAGGATTGCATTTGCATCTTCGGCGTTCAATTCGGAAAATAGAACCTTATATTCGGTTTTTGTAACCCAGTTTACAAATATAACAATCCCTGCAATAGCCAGAACAGCTATAGAGAAAAAAAATATTTTTTGTTTTCTTGTAAGACCCAGAAACATTGCTGTTATTTGTTCTCTATATTTCTGTAATTCTGCCATTTTTTTTCCCTCTCTTAAAAACACTAAAGTTTTTTTTAAGTCTGCCGATAATAGATGTGGGGAGGAGTATAACTTTTATTTGGAAAATAAAAGTTATACATTCATCCTCATTACTTCATTGTAAGCTTCTACAACCTTATTTCTTGTTCTCAGTGCAAATTGAAAGGCCATACTTGCTTCCTGCATGGCAATAATGACATTATGGGCATTCTGTCCGTCGCCGGAAGCAACCTGTTCTATAGATTTTGTGGCCTTCTGCTGTAAATTATCTACACTCTTTATGCCTTTTGACAGTAAATCTATAATTCCGGTAAAACCTGAGCCGGTTTTTTCCTTTGAAATTTCTGTATCTCCGGCATATCTGTTGCCGGTTACTTCCATCAGTTTTAACGGTTCGAGACCACCTGCAGGAAAAGATGTCATGACAGATAACCTCCTTTATTTGCCGAGTTCAAGGGCTTTCAATATCATCTGTTTACCTTCATTGAAGGCAGTGACATTGGCCTGATAGTTTCGGGAAGCTACGGTAAGATCAACCATTTCTCTGACTATTTCTATATCAGGCATGGCTACATAACCATCCTGATTTGCATCAGGATGACCGGGAAGATAAACCATTCTTGGCGGTGCTATATCCTGAACTATATCTACTACCTTCGAGCCGTTTCCGACAGAGTTTCCTCTTTCAGGAGAACGTTCCATGAGGATAGCCATCTGTCTTTTGAAAGGCCCTCCTTCAGGAGTTCTGGTAGTGGTTGCATTTGCTATGTTATTTGATATGACATCCATGATAAGCCTCTGAGAAGTCAGGGCAGAGGCACTTGTTTCAAGACCGTAAAAAATACCCATTTCCTCTTAACCTCCTACTCGCCCCTTATGGCAGAACTAATTCCGGTGAAAACATCTCCGAGTATTCTCGTATAGGTACGAAATGAAAGGGAATTCTCTGCAAGAGTGGACATTTCTCTATCTATATCGACATTATTACCGTCAATCTGTCTGTAAGTATCAGATGAAATAACTCTCGGCATCAGTTCGGACAGTTGAGGCGGAACAGGTGAGATATGTTTTTTATCTGTTACAGATAGATTGAGTTTTTCGTTCTCTCCATTTTTTTCATCGAGCAGTTTTTTTACCTCTCCCTGAAAACTTATGTCAGAGGCTTTAAACCCCGGAGTCGTAGCATTGGCAATATTGTTTGATATTACCTTATGCCTTAAAGCCGAAGCGTCGAGACATTTCTGTAAAAGTAGTATTTTGGAGTCATTTGCAATTTTTTCTATCATCTCACAACAGTCCTTTGAGAAAAATTTCTTCTATCCACTTACTATAGTAGTTTTTGAGGGGCTTTTTTTCAATTCTGCTATGGAACTATTTGGAAGACATAGGGGAACTATTTTATTGGTTTTCTCAGGAATTGGCCTTGTGTAAGGATTTTGTTAGAGGTTATCCTGTGAAGGACTGACATGGATTTTTTTACCCACTTAATCTTTATCGCAGAAAATACTATGTATTACAGAGAAATTAGAAATTTAAATTTTATATAATAGTGAGCATTTTAAACCCATCCACATCTATTATCGGCACGTTTTAAAAAAACTTTAGGGGTTTAAAAAAAATATTTTAAAATTTTTTACTAGTTCTTTAGGACTAGTTATTTTGTGAAATTTATATGTATAGGATTAAGCCTTTTTCAGTGACCAGTGATCAGTGACCAGTGATCAGTGACCAGTGACCAGTGAGCAGTGACCAGTGAGTCGTGAAGGGTGAGTAAGGGCGTTTTTTATTAAACGCGCCGGGGATGAAATACGTATCATGAATTACGCATCACGCATCACGCATTACGATTATCACTCACCAATGATACCGAATCTCTCATACTGCCTTTTTATCTCATATTCCCATGAAGATATGTCATAATCTTTTTCAAGACCTCTCAGAATAAATTTAAAATTCTGTTTTTTAATCCCTTCTGAGTCTTTATCCGAAATTTTCCATATCATTCCATAAGGTATTTCGATGAATTGCTCTGTATGTCCCTGAGGCTCTGTTACAAATATGTTAAAATTTTTAATATTAAGAGATATCAAATCTGTATCTACAGATGAAGTGTCTTCATATTTATCCTGTAAAATTATCATGTCAGGATATCGTTTTTTTATTTGTTCTGTATACCAGTCATATCTGAGTTTTACATAATCTATTACCTTTATATCTCTTCTGAAGCCTTCTACCATCTGTAAATAATCGGATGTCATAGAAGGAAGATCTCCCTTTACGAATAAAATTGAATCTTCTGGCAGGGGAGAGAGGATATTTTTTCCGTAATCAAAGGCCAGATAATTATTTCGAAAGTCTGCTTCGCCCATATTGGAGATAAAAGGTACGAAAAAACAGATAAGAAGTATAAGAATAGAGAACATTACATTCCATTTAGGAGAAAATTTGCTGGCTGTAGAATCCAGTAAAAATTTTATGCCGAAACCTGTATAAAAGGAAAAAATTACGGCAGACATAATGTAAAAACGCTGTAATACTCCTACCAGGAGAGGTATTTCAAAAGGCATATTTGCAATAGATACAAAGAAAAAACCTGTGAATAAGATACCTGTAAAAAGAAAAATATTGAAAGGAAGATCCGTAACGAGAAGATAAATAAATCCTGTTATGGCAAGTAAAATTCCTGTAATTCTGAACTGGTAGTAAAAAGAAATCATATAAACAGAGAGTTTTTTATATAAAGGAGGAGCCTTCAGATTATGTTCTTTTAAAAACTTTTCCGGTATAAGTGACATACTTCCGTAATTTTCTCTGAAAACGAGACCTTTAAAATTTTTAATATTTACAGGGTTTTTCCAGTTAAGAGGAGGTTCTTTCATTGCTGCAACAGGCAAATAGATGTAAGGAGTAAGTCCTGCCAGAAAGACAAGGGCAGAGAAAGAGAGAATTTTTTTGTTGAATAATATATCTTTTTTATTATAGATTAAAGAAAACACTATGGCAGGTACAAGCAGAATCGCAGTATGATGGTTTGCCATAGACAGTCCGAAGAAAAAAGCTGCAAGATAAATATATCTGTCGTTATGTAAATTTTCTCTCCAGACGATTAATATATAAATCAGGAGAGAAACAAACATATTATTCAGAGGAAAAACCTCTGATACTTCGGCATAATGCCAGAAATACCTCGAAAAAGCCAGACATAAAGAACCGCCCAGAGAAGACAGGGGATTTTTAGTAAGAATTTCCAGTGAAAGGTAGATAAACATACAGCACATAGCACTCAGAAAAGCAGAAAGCAAATTTACCCTCCATGGGACAGAATAAAGTGGAATAAAGGTAAAAATTTTTCCGAGTAATGTATAAAGAGGATAGCCTGGAGGATGGGGAATACCTGTAACGGCACAGGCAGTAACAAGTTCAGTAGAATCTCCTCCTGCGATAGCAGGACAGAGAAAGATTATATAAAAAACAAAAGGTATAAAGAAAGAGGAAACAATAAAAAAAATTCTTCTAAAATAAACTCTTTTATAAGGAAAATTCATAGGGAATTTCTTTTTATTCCAGCCCCATAATGCTAAAGAGCTTACTCAGACTCTGAGGGGTAAGTAAGAATAATAACCCCCCTTCCACTCTTACAGAGGATTCTGTAAATTCCGTGGCTACAAATATTGTTCTGTCAACGTCAAGTCCCATGTTATTTAATATATTATTTATCATAGACCCTACTGTTTCCGTAGTATAATTAGGAGGAGACGGCAACAGATAGGTTCCTGTAAGTCCGGAAAGGGCATTGAGATAAGAGCTTGCCAGAATATTTCCCAGTTCCATTAAGGCTGACTGTCCCATCTCGTCTATTTCTTTACTTGTACCCTGTTCCATAAACATCATAATGTCTATCATTTTAAGGGCCCCTTCTACCGGCAAAAATAGTATTATATTGCCGTTCAGGTCACCTTCTATACCAAAATATATACCGACAGAAACAGTGCTGCTTCCTCCCAGTTTCAAAGGTATGTCCTCTATTTCCTCGACAAGTACTTTAGGTACGGTAATATCTATTTTCATTGAGGTCATCTCAGCAAGAGCAGTAGCTGCATTGCCGGCTCCAATATTTCCTACTTCTTTAATAGCATCAAGCTGCATATCATTTAGCATAACAAACCTCCTAAAAACCTGATTTATACCCGGAAGAATACTGCATTCAATCAATCAGTTTCTAAGCACTCAGTGCTTTTTCTATTGCTGCAAGTACTTTCGGGGGTTGAAAGGGTTTTACAATAAAATCTTTAGCGCCGGCTTGAATGGCTTCTATTACCATAGACTGCTGTCCCATGGCACTGCACATAATAACCTTTGCATTGGGGTCAAAGGCGATAATCTCTTTAACTGCTTCAATGCCTGTTTTCTCAGGCATAACTATATCCATAGTAACTATATCAGGTTTCAGAGCTTTATATTTATCTACAGCCTGAGCACCATTGGCAGCTTCTCCTGCCAGTTCATAACCATTCTGTGTAACAATATTCTTGATCATCATTCTCATAAAAGCAGCATCGTCAGCTATTAAAACCTTGTAAGCCAAGTTGTTACCTCCTTTATAGTACGTGATGCGTGATGCGTGATGCGTGATGCGTGATTACACCCGCTGCTCACCATTCACTACTCATATACCCTTTAATTACAAAAGATCAAAGATATCTTTCCTTTATTGTGAAAAGTTGCATTATTATTCCGGTCACCTTGCCGTCTTCCCTTACAGGAGTAAAGCGTATATTATACCAGTCACCACTGTTTAATTTGAAATTATTTTCCAGATCCTTCTGCCCTTCCTGTTCTTTAAATCTTGCAAGATATTTTTCAAGACTTTCTCTGACAGGAGCAAAGGCAGGATCTGTAAGTCTTTTGTCTATAACATCGTGAAGTTTGATATTAAAATATTTCTCTGCTGCATGGTTTATATGGACTATTACACCTTCTTCATCACAGAAGACAAAACCTTCTCTCAGTGTGTTAATAAAGGCAAGCAGTTTATTTTTTTCTTCCTGAAGTTCTTCTGTTCTTTCTATTACTTTTCGTTCCAGAGTTTTATTCCATGCCTTCAGTTCTTCGTTAAGTCTTTTGTTTTCTATTATGAGATCATAATGTTCCAGAGCTTTTTCTACTGATAATTTAATGTCGTCATTTTCCCATGGCTTCATTATAAACTTGTATACATTGCCTTTATTTATTGCTCCGATAGCTGCATCCATATCTGCATAACCTGTAAGTATAATCCTGATTGCGTCAGGAACAATATTCATTGATTCTATAAAGAAATCCACTCCGGTCATTTCAGGCATTCTCTGATCGGAAATTATTAAGTCTACAGGAACCTCTTTGATTATTTTCAAAGCTTCCTGACTGCTGGAGGCTGTATATATCTCGTATTTATCACTGAAAAACAGACGTTTCAGCGCAAGTTGAACCTTTTCTTCGTCATCAACAAACAGTAATTTATGGCTCATAATAATTTATCCTCCTCAGGAATTTTTCTCAAAAAAATAACTTTTCTGCAATTCGCTCTTTAAATATGATTCTCCTTCATTTATAAATTATATATTTTATATCGGCTTTTTGTTATATAATATTAGAGAGAAATTTAATTTAATTTATTTTTTTGCCGATAATAAAAGTGAAGAGTGAAGGGTGAAAAGAATCGGACATTACTTACTTTTTACGCAGGTGAATACTATGGACATGTTATTAAACTTTATATATGCTATAAATCAAAAAGATAAACAATATGTACCTGTAAAGGAAACAACTCAGAGTCTTTCAGAGTTTTTTGGAGACAGGACTTTACGGGGACGGGTCACAGATATATCAGGAGAGAATGCTGTTATAAGTTTTCCCGGAAAAAATCTGGCAGTAAGAATGCTTACCCCCCTGGACCTCGGACAAATGGTAACAGTCAGATTGAAAGGAAATACTCCAGAACAATTAACACTTCAAATTCTTTCAGACAAAGGGGAAAACAGGTTCGTACAGTTGCTTGATAGAAACCCTGAGAGTGTGGTAAAAGATCTTAACATGAAACAAAATCTTCAGACCATGTCTCTTGTGAAGAATGCTATGAATTACGGACTTCCGCTGGAAAGAAATTTTCTTGAGAAAGCTCTGACTATCTTCCAGGATACAGGGGGAGATATGTCTCAAGATATGGATATTATAGCTTTTATGAAAATGAATAACCTTCCTATGTCAAAAGAAATATTTTCATTACTCAAAAATTTTAAAGAAAATCCTCTCCCTATAAGTGAAAGACTGGATACACTCGGCAATAATCTGAAACAGTTAACGGAGAAAGACGGGGTAAATCCTGAACTGAAAAAAACTGCCGAAAATCTCATAAAACTCCTGGATACTATACCTCTGAAAACAGATACAGGTAAAGAGGAAATAGCATCTTCTTTGAAAAATATAATAAAAAATGTTTATACTCCGCCGGAACAGCATCTTTCTTCTTTAATTAAACATACGGAAGAAATGCGGGGAGGAAAAGAATTTATCATGAAACATCTTTCACAAGAAACAGGCGGAGAAACTCAGATGATAAAAAGTTCCACCGGGAATCCCCTTTCTCCCATGACCGGTAATATGCATGGAACTCAGACGGGACATGAGTTTAAGCTTAATAATCTGAAGGCCAATCTTCAGGAAATAGTACTTTCTAAAAATTTTCAATTAAATATCGAAGAATTAAATAAAAACCTTATTCTGGAATTGAAAGAATTACTCAATGATCTTGAAATGGAGGATATAAAGGTTGTACTTAAAGAGAAATCTGGTAATAATCCCGGTGTCGATGAAATTATTAACTATATCAAAGGAGATAAACATATTGATTTAAAAACTCTGTTGAAAAATAATAATTTATTTGATTTGAAAGATATGGATGAAGAAACTGTGGAAAAGCTTCTGTCTAAAAAGTTAGAGCTGAAAGATTACATAAGACATATGATTTATGAAGATAGAGACACTGAAAATCCTGTTTATGATACAAAATCAGCTCTGGTGAGATCAGGAGATGATAAACTTTCCAGAGCCATAACATCTGCTCTTGATAATATAGATAATCTTTATATGACAATGAAGAATAAATCTACATCTTTCGGGGAACTTCCCTATATATCATTACCATTGCCTCTTGTCATTCAGGAGCAACTCAAAGGCGGAGAGTTAAGAATATATAAAAGAAATCCTGAAGGAAAGAAACCTCTGGCACTTAAAGAAATCAGAATAGATCTTCTCCTTGAAACCATTACTATGGGGCCTGTAGAAATAACTGTTCAGAGTAAAGGTGCCCTGAGTGATTGTAAAATAACTGTTACAGGAGACGAAATAAAAGAGGTTTTTGAAAAGAATCTGGATGAATTAAGAGAATCACTTGAAAAATTTAATGTAACTTCTTTGACCTGTACAACAGGAGATGTGGATTTATCACCACCTCCTCTTGTACCTGCCGTGCCGAAAGAAAAGGTAATAAGAACGATAGATGCGAAGATTTAAGGGATGTGAGTAGTGAAAAGTGAAAAGTGAAGTGATACCTTAACCGTCACGCGTCACGCGTTACGGGAGGGTAATAACCATAATTTGCCAGAGTTATTTTCTTACAGTCACTTAAATCATTACCGTAACAGGTAAAATGGTTACGAACTTATTTGGAGCGGTAATCAATAAAAGCTTTGAGATGAAATACTATGGAACAGAATAAGAAAAAATTGAAAGCTGTTGCAGTTAAATATGACCCTGATTCAGAAGGTGCCCCCAGGGTAATATCAAAGGGGGAGGGATCTTTTGCGGAAAAAATAATAAATATTGCAAAAAAGGAAGGTATCAGAATACACCAGGATAAGGAAATGGTGGATTTTCTTTCAAAAGTGGATATAAATGAAGAGATACCACCTGAATTATACGAAATGGTATCTAATTTGCTCGCCTTTGTCTATAAACTTGACGGAGATAGAGTTATTTCAAAGAAAACTGATAAGTAGCGGCCTGTGACCGGTAAACAATAAGCAGCCACTTTTTACGCCGCCTCACGCCTCACGCCTCACTAACTCAAATAATCCATAAGTTTCAGATTATAAATCCTTGCAGTTACATTCAATGCTCCTTCAAGGGTTTTTTCATAGGCAAGCATATCTACTATGGCGCTGGCTGTATCGGTTCCTGCTTCATCCTTTATGACGCTCTTAAGATCATTCTGTGTATTCTGGAGACCTGTTTTTGCATCACCGGCTCTCTGAACAACTATGCCGGTCTGTGCTCTCAGAGAAACAATATTGTCAAATGATTTATCTATTAAATCCAGGAACTGTGGAGTTCTTGCGGGAGCATTTCCGGTATAGGTGAAATCTGTAAAATTCCCGCTCACATCTTCTATTTTTACCGGCTGTGTCACATCATCAGGTGTTATTAACAGTTTCTGTCTTACTTCATCGAATTTAGCCGTAACTCCTGCTCCTCCTGCATTGATGGTATCAACCAGATCCTGCATGTCAGTAGCGCCGGTCCAGTCTATGTCTACATTGTTTATTCTTACCACTCCTGCAGAAGGGGGGTGAATAAATGGCGGAGAACCTGCTCCGAGAAGAGTGGCAGACGTCACTGTTGACCCTGGCATATTGATTGACCCTGTACTTGTAAGAGTGCCTGATAAAATATTATCCCTTAAACTTATCATAATTTCAAAGGGATTGGCATCATTCTGTACCCCTCCCAGTATATCACTGCCGGGAACATTGGCTTTTATGGACAGATCTTCTCCTATTTCTCTGTTTAAATGCTGTGAATTACCGTTATAGGTTACAGAGGTAATACTTGTACCTGTATAGGTGGCGGTAAAAGATTTCGTATCTACTGCAGTGCCGGAAAATATAAATTTCCCTTCATGTTTTTGATTTGCCGTACTCAGAAAGAGTTCCATTTCTTTATCCAGTTGTGTCGCCAGGTCAGCTCTGAGTTTTGTATCAGTTTCTATACCGTTTGAAGCAGCCATACTTCTCACCCTTATAAAGGTTTCATCCATGACGCCGAGTGAACGTTCAACAGTTGCAGAATAGGCTTCCAGACTGTTTATGTTTTTAACATATTGATCGGTCTTTTCCAGATTTGAAGAAGCATCGAGGGCTCTGAACATTGCTCTCGGATCATCGGAAAGTTTTCTCAGTCTCTGTCCCGAAGAAATAGAGTTTCTGAGATTATCCAGTTTTACGTTCAGATTATTTATATTTTTCATGCTCTCTCTTGTAGCTATAGTTTCAGGAATTCTCATAATTTATCACCCCTCCTATTTCAGTGAGCAGTTATCAGTGATAAGTGATCAGTGGTCACTGTTTCAAACTCCCAGTTTATTAATTATCGTATCAAGTATTTCTGCTGAAACATTTATAAATCTTGACGATGCTTCAAAGGATTTCTGGAATTTTATCATATTTGCAAATTCTTCATCAAGGGATACTCCCGAAGCTTCTTCTCTCAGGGCAAGAGCCTGATCCGTTGTAGAAGTATATACGTCCTTTAAATCCGCAGCAGTTTCTTTTTTTGTTCCCATATCGGAAAGAAGGCCGGTCATCTGTTCCGTAGAAGTCATTGGCGTACTGAGTGACAGTTCGGCCTGAAAGGTATTTTCAAATAAAATACGGTTAAACCTGTCCATCTGTGTGGGAGATAGTTGAGGATAGTTACTCCTCAGAGTTTCTCCTTCTGCTGACAGGGTAGATGTAAAAACAGTGCCGTCGTAAAAATCATCACTTTTAATTGCATTATTTAAACCGTTCATAAGTATTGTTTTATTCCCGTCACTCATTTGAGTGCCGGGAACCCAGGCTGTTACAATGGCCTGAGACGGACCGTCCAGGAAAGAATATATTCTTCCTTCAGGCGTGGCAGGACTGCCTGAATTGGTCTGAATAGCCGTAAGAAAACTCTGCCAGTCTTTTATTTCACTTTTACTTAACTGGTTACCCATAATCTTCTCATTGCCGACAGTAGAAATATTACGTGCATTATGGCTGTCTCCTGTGGAAGGTGTACTTATACTTCCTGCAGCCATAGATGAAAAGCCTGTAATAAAATTACCTGTCAGATCCTGAATATATACGGAACCGGGAGGTGTATACGGAGCTGGAGCACCAACTGTAATATTTGTTCCTTCTCCCACCGTCGTATCTCTTGTAAGGGTTAATTTTTGATTTGTTATATCGAAAGAAGCTGTAATACCTCCATAGGTGGAATTAATATTATTAATTATTTTTGAAAGGCTTTCACCATCATTCCAGCTGACTGTCCTGCTGTTAAGAGTACCTGTTTCGTCATAATAGCTTATACCTATAGTACCGGTAGCAGAAGGGGCAGTCATAAATGCAGTGGCAGGATTCTGGTTGAGGGCTATGGCACTGTTTATAGTAGAACCGGGAGCAGACATCTGAACAGAACTGGTAAGACTTCCCACTGCAGCAGCTATTCTGTTGGGAGCATTGAGTATTTCATCTGAAATTTCAATGTTTCCTGCATTATTTGTCTGTGGCGGAACAGCAGTCATATCCAGTTTATCCTTGAAAAAAGGTATGCCCGTATTACCTGATGCATCATAGCCATTTTCATGTATGAGATTTACTTTTTCCATAAAGGTTCTTGCCAGAGAGTCCAGTTTATCGGTATATTCAGGAAGTATTTCGTCCCTCATTTCAAGTATGGCATCCAGTTTACCGTTATTAATCTTATCAACCTTTCTTCCCGTACTGTCAATTCCGTATAAAAGGTTATTGTCGCCTGTGCCTATACTGTGTCTTATATTCCCGTCACTGTCTATATTCAGAGGAAAGGAGTGGTTATCACTTACAACAGGATTTGAGCCGAGATAAACGGTCAGGGATTTTGTTTCGGTATTTTCATAGGCTCTGAAATCCACAATCTCTGACAGATCATCCAGAAGTCTTGCTCTTTCATCCTGAAGATCTGCATAACCTCCTCCGCCTTTTGCGCTGAGATTGACTATTTTTACGTTCACGTCGGCCAGTTTTTCTGTTATTTCATTGATATCCTTTATTGTATTGGTAAGCTCAAGAGATATTCTGTTACTTACTTCTTTAAGTCCGTTGCCTGCTTCATTGAAAGAATCCGTAATACCTGCGGCATCCTGTATTATTTGCTGCCTCCTTGATATATCGACGGCATTATTGGTAAGATCCTGAAAACTATTTAGAAAACTGGATATTTTGGTACGAATTCCTGATGTTTCTGATGTAAGATCTGTGTTGAAAATAACCTCTACCTGATCCAGATAATCCTCTTTTGCCGTCTGTGAACCAAGTTTTGTATTTTCAGAACGATAGAAAAGATCGAGATATTCGTCTCTATATCTTATAATCTCATTGATCCTTACTCCTGCGCCGGCAGTATTGAGTTTTGAATCATAATTTGTGACACCTGAAATTATATTTGACGAAACATCAACTGCCTGACGGGAATACCCTTCAGTATTTGCGTTGGATATATTATGACCTGTTCTCTCCAGAGCAACTCTACTGGCTCTTATACCGGACGAACCTATTTCTATTCCCAGGAAGCTCATATAATCATCCCCTTCCGTCACGCGTCACGCGTCACGCGTCACGAATTTATACTTTTTTCTGAAATAAAATACTTATACCTCCACCTGCAGCATTTAATTTCCCTGATGATGAGTAGGTAGAAGTATCTTCAGAAAGGGTTCTCATTTTTTTGATATAAAAAGAAGAAAAATCAAGATATTTCTTGATTAATGTAGCATTGATTTTATTTATTCTGACAATTTTACTACAGATAAGCTTTAAATTAAAACGAAGATCTTGAAATTTATCTCTGTAAGGTGATGGTAGAGCATTGCAGATTTCTCTTAAAGGCAGTACGGAATTATCTTTACAAAGTCCGCATGATAAATCCTGTTGCAGTTTATATCCTTCTTTTTCCAGGTCTTCTATGTGATTTAAAAGCTTCTGTTTTTCTTCTGTTATTTCTTCCAGTCTGTTAACTTCTCTTTTTATTAAAATCTGTCTTTCTTCGGAAAGAAGATCTCCAAGAGAATTATAGGAAGAGAGTAATCTTGACAGATAGTCATAAAATTCATTTACCTGTTTCTCCATTGTTCCTTCCCCCTGTTCCTTCAATGTAAATCAAAGGAATCTGCATATAGTTCCCGGATGGAGGAAGGCTATATATTTAAATACCGAAACTCTTCAGCATTTTTTCTGCTACTTTCTCCCCGGGAATATTGTAATTGTTAGTCTGGATCTGGCTCTGAATCTGGTTTACCCTGTCCTGCCTGATATCAGGAACTTCATCCAGGGCAGCTCTGGCATTCTTGAATTGCTGTGCCTGATTTGAAATTGTTAAAGCCTGTTTTTCCGACTGGACTTTTTCCGCTTCCTTTGTTCCCCTGTCGTCAAGCTGCTTTTGCTGGGCAACCCTGTTTATATCGGTTTGTTTTGCTATATCAAATTGATTGCTTCTTATTTTATCCATTGTTCTCCACCTCCCACCGTTTCCCGGAATTATTTTATTCTATATTATATATCGGCAGAAAGGTAATTTTTATTTATACCTGTCTAAAAGATATTTTAAAAATTTTTTACCCTGTACCGGTATTCTGTCATATGTTGTTCGGGTAATCTTAAATTCTATTATTTCATAATATCATAAATTACTGTAAATTGCTATATTTCCTGTTACGCATTACGCATTACGCTCCATAATAATCAAACTGATTAAAAGATACTTCTTCCTTTACTTCTTCCACAATAGATGTAATCTGCATACCTATATTATCACCGTTTAACCCGGGGCGGCCCATAAATTTCGAAACACCCATCAGCTTTATTTCAAGTTCATCGTAAACACCTTTATTAAGGCATATAACATTACCATGCTTGAGGCCAAGCAACTCATTCAGAGATATTTCCGAATTGCCCAGTTCTACCACTGCAGGTATGGGAAGGGTTTCAAGTAATTTCTTTCTATAAGAAAAAGCATTCCCGTCCATAGGCATCTTATCCTTGGAAGACCATAAATCGCTGGAACTGAATCTGGAAAGTATCGGTTCTATTACGCCATAGGGAATACATACACTCATAATGCCGCTGCTTTCTGCTATTCTTATTTCGAAGGTACCGAGCAGAACTGTTTCTTTAGGAGAAGCAATCCTGGGTAAAAACATGGGATTACACTCTATAATTTCTATTTTAGGAGTAATTTCAATCACATTGGACCACGATTCTTTAAAAACCGAAAGAACTTTCACGATTAAACCTTCTATAAGGGATCTTTCCAGATCCGTAAGTTCTCTTTCTTTTGTAAGGCTCCAGCCGGGGCCTCCCAGCAGTTTATCTATGGCAGTAAATATAACAGAGAGATTAAACTGAATGATAGAACTGCCTGTAAGAGGTTCCAGGCTGAAAACAGTATTTACGGAACTTACTACAATGGATTTTGAATATTCTTCATAGGTCATCTGATCGACTGACGCCACTTCCACATCGACCTTTGCTTTGAGGTAAACAGAGAGAGCAGTGCTTGCAAGACGTGCAAATATATCATTTATGGCATGAGCTGCATGTATGTGGTAACGGGAAAATTTCTCCGGAATTCTGAAATCATAGGTCTTTATTTTATGAGATGAAGATTTTTCTTTTGATTTTTCAATAACTTTATCTTCTGATGATTTCTCTGGTTCTGCCTGTCTGGACACGCCTGTAGTCTGAGAAAGATCTGATATTAACTGATTGATTTCAGCCTGTGTGAGAACTTCAGCCATAAATTAGCTTTTTAGCTATCAGCTATCAGCTTTTTCACCTCAATTCAGCAATTCAGCAATTCAGCAATTCAGCAATTCCGCTGACATGCTTAATTACTATATAATTTCTACATTACCCTGTAGAGCTCCTGCTTCTTTCAAAGCCTGAAGTATGGCTATCAAATCTCTTGGAGTAGCTCCTATGGCATTCAAAGCATCCACTACCTGTTGTAATGTTGTATTTTCAGATAAATAGAGTAATTTTTTTGTTTCTTCCTTTATCTGTATTGTTGTATCCTGAACTGTCTCTGTCGTTCCTGAAGATAAAGGAGGAGGTTGAGAAACACCGGGAGTTACTTTGATAATAACGGTAATATTTCCATGAGATACTGCTACAGGAGACAGTTTTATATCTTTATTTATAACAACTGTTCCTGTTCTTTCATTTATGATTACCTTTGCCACTTCATCAGGTACAAGGGTAAGTTCTTCTATACGGGCCATAAATTCTACAGTCTGCTCCTGATATTCAGGAGGAATATTAATCCTGACAGTGCCGGGATCAATCGCTTTCGCCGTATTCGGAGAAAAGGTAATGTTAATAGCTTCTGCCATTCTTTGAGCAGTCGTAAAATCAGGTTCCTGAAGGGAAAGGAGCAGTTCATTACCTCTGGCCAGAGGTGTGCTGAAATCCTGATTTATAAGTCCTCCGTCAGGGATTCTTCCTACTACAGGGTGATTTTTTGTGATTTTATTTCCTCCTCCTCCTGTGGCATTAAATCCTCCTATGGAAACAGGGCCCTGGGCAGAACCGTAAACATTCCCGTCTGCACCGCTCAGAGGGGTGAAAAGTAATACGCCGCCCTGAATACTTGTGGCATCACCAAGAGAAGCAGCAGTCACATCTATCGTATCTCCATCCCTTGTAAAAGGCGGCAGTTCTGCTGTAACTATAACTGCTGCCACATTTTTAGAATTCATCTGTTCTTTTGTAAGGCCAATACCAAATTTATTCAACATATTTGAAATAGATTTGGCTGTCATTATTGTCCTTGTGCTGTCACCTGTACCTGCAAGACCGATTACAATACCGTAGCCTATGAGCTGATTGTTTGCCACACCTGCTACTCTGGCTATATCTTTTATCCTCACAGATACTTCGGCAGAAGAAGAAGATATATAGAAGGCAAAAATAAGAGATATGAACAGAAAAAATCTAACAATTTTCATTGTATATTCTCCTTTAATTAAATCGTGACGCGTAACGCGTAACGCGTGACACGAGGAAAGAGACAATTAATAAAATTCTATTCCTTATCTATAAAATAACATTTTCTTTGCCTTTAAAACTATCCTTCTTTAGGACTAAATTATATTTTATAAGGGTCTATTTTTTTCTTTGGAGGATTAATTCTAACGGGTGAAGAGTGAAGAGTGAAGAGCTAAAAGTTAAAAGGTAAAAGTGAAGAGTTATGGGTTATGGGTGAATATATGTGATTTAATAAAAACAACTGGTCACTGCTCACTGCTCACCGGTCACTGGTCACTGGTCACCGGTCACTGCTCACTGCTCACTGCTCACTGGTCACTGCTCACCCTTCACCTTTTATGAAATATTCTTGCAAGAAAACTTTTGGGAGAAGTTTCTTCTTCTTCGATTCTTAAAGGAATTTCAGCAGACTCTGCGGGTTCCTTCGATGTTCTGGTCTGGCCTTTTTTTACATAGAGAATGGCAATTTGCCTGTTGACCCAGCCAAGAATTTTAGCCTCACCTTTGTATTCCAGAGCCATTTTTCTTAAAATGTCAAGCTCTTTGTCAATTAAATTATTTTTTCTGCACACAGACAGATAATATCTATATACAGACAGCCTGTCTATCTGCGGAACTTCCAGGGCTTCTTCAAGAGCTGCACAGGCTTTTTTTATATTTCCATCCTCTTCATAACCTTCTGCCAGAGAAAAATAACTCTTTAAAACATGATCCTTAAAGGAATCTGCTGTTCCTTTTGCTTCACGGACGGATGTCCCTCCTATTTCACCTGCCGGACTGGCATGAACCGGAACTTCCGATACTGTTTTTATTATTTTATCTGTAGGTTTTTTATTAAACAGAGGAAAGGCATAACTTTCAATATTTTGTCCCTGATGTTCTATTTTCTTTTCATTACTCTGCCTGCTAAATATGGCTGAAAAAATACTTGAAGCTTTTTTCTTACTTTCTTCTTTCGGCAATTTATCCGGACTGAGCACTTTAGTAGTAAAAGTGTCTTCAATATACTCACTCCGGTCTATGTCAAAATCACGCGGTTCCGCTCCGTCAAAATCACGCGGTTCCGCTTTAACTGGAACAGCCGCATCTTTCTTTATTTCATATTTCTCAATATTCTCACCGGCATGTTTTTCTACGGATGTGGAAGGTAGTTCGAATAAAGATATATCGCATGGGGAAACTTCAATGGTTGTTATAATTTTTTGACCTGCATCATCTCCTGCGATTACTTCTTTATCTATAAATACTCTCTGGATTATATTTCCATTTTTTACCAGGATGTAAGCTTTCTGGCCGCTTTTCCATTCAAGTTTAAAATAGGCGCTTGTACCATCTCTTTCTGCTTCCTCTATAAGAAAAGTCAGTATGGAAGAATTTACACAGGCAGCTCTTGTAAGAAGTACCGGTTCTTTGACCCTGTCAAAGATTATATCCAGTAGCTCCACCTGGGACTGATAGAAACTTGCACTGGCGTCTTCACCTGTGCATAATGTTTCTATATCTCTTACTTCTACAGAAATAGTCTGATTGTTATACCAGGAAAATCCTGAATCCCATCCACTATCTTTTAAAAAAAATACATAAAGCTTTTCTCCTTTATTTAAAAGAAGAAACCCTTCTATTTTTCTTCTGGATAGAGAAGAAACTACAGAAGAAAGAAATTTCCCTTTCAGATCTAAAAAAAGAGGATTTTTTTTAAATGGCTCAATTATGTTTATCATATTATTTTGTGACCCGTAACGCGTGACCCGTGACGCGAGGTCGATTAGTTACAATATAAATTTTCAAAAGATTCAGTCTGATGGTTTATTTTCTTTAATTAAAATACCTTCAAGTATGCCGAATGAATCGATTGGAGTCATAGAAGCCATTTTATTCTGTTCTCTAATTTGTTCGTAGATTTCACGCCTGTAAACCGAATAATCCTTCGGTGCTTTAATGCCAAGTTTTACGTTTTTTCCTTTGACCTGAAGGACAACTATCTCTATGTCTTCACCAATCATTAAGCTTTCATTGGTTTTTCTCGTCAGTACTAACAATGTTTTTATCCTCCTCTTTCATCACCATACTACCGGGAAGTTCGTATCTTATCTTATAATCACTCCCTTCCAGGATTATCTGTTTACCTTTATTGGCAGTACGATTGATAACTATGGGAGCAAAATAATTGGCTGTTATAATTTTTTCTTCCTTGTTTACAACAACGATAACATAGGCCTCTAATTTGGAATTTTCAGAGTAATCCATTAGCTGCTGGTCCAGATCATTTAAGGTTATCTCATAATTTTTACAAAAAAGAGTAGGATCAGTAATAATAAAGGCTATGGCAGGATCATCCAGAGATTGCATCCAGCCGAATATACCTCTCCACAGACTGATATCAATAACAAAATTCCTGTAATTCTCAAATCCTACAAGGCCCCGTGGGAAATTTATTATATTATCACTGGACACTTCTATTTCACCAAATCTTGTAGTGTTAAATTTTATTGTATTGCTCATAATCATCCCTCCTTTATAAAAATTAAAACAATCCCATTTTCATGGCCTCTCCAACTGCCTGGGCTCTATCTGCAACCTTTAATTTTTTAAATATAGCTCTCATATGGGCTTTCACAGTTTTATCACTGATAAAAAGTTTTTTACTGATTTCTATATTACTGTTCCCGCTGGCTACAAGCTTCAGTACTTCAAGTTCTCTTTTACTCAGTATAGATTTTTCTTCTTCTTCTTTCCCGGATTCCTTGCTCATATAAACAAATTTATCGATTAGTTTTCTTGCTATAGAAGGATCTATAAGAGATTCACCTGTACTTGCAACCTTTACGCTTTTAAGCAATTCTTCCCTGGGAACATTTTTCAGCATATAGCCTGTTGCTCCTGCTTTTATTGCTTCAAATACATTTTTATCATCATCATACATAGACAGCATTATAATTTCTATATCAGGAAAATCCTGTTTTATAACTCTTGCTGCAGTAACACCATCCATAACAGGCATTTCTATATCCATTATAATTACATCAGGTTTTGTATTTTTTACCAGGTTTACAGCTTCCTGTCCATTTGAGCAGGAACCAAGAACTGTTATCCCCTCCTCTTTTTTCAGAATCTCACAAAGTCCTTCACGGAGAATACTATGATCATCTACAACCAGTACTTTTATATTCTTTTTAAACACAGTTACATTTCTCCATTCTATTAGACCAGGATTTTCGGGATTTTCAGGATGATAAAATTAATATTCACTATCAAGACTGGTAAATTATGTTCCTGATTATGGTAATCCCGTACATCTTTTAATAATATTTCTATTTTATACTTTTTTTTCCTTCATAAGTATAACATAAAATAGATTTTCAGGTAACAGATTACGAAATTTGGGAACAGGATTTTCAAGATTATATGAGAATCGTAATGCGTAACGCGTAATGCGTGGCGGGAGGGCTGAATTTTCATTCCTTGTTGTGGCCAAACCGATCGGGGCCGTTACCGGGGTTGATAAGGGATGATACTTCTAATTCCTGTAATCCCATAAATCCTGCTAATCCCTGTCAACTTTTCTTATCAAAGAAATAAGGCACAGGGGCTTTGTCTTTATGAGGAAAGTAGTTTTTGGCTATTACCCTGCCATGGTTTCGCAGATTAATAAGGTTTTTGTAAGCGTCATCTTTTAGTTTTGCTGCTGCGTGAATAGTTTCTCCATCCTTGATTTTAACATCTTCCATTGTAGACTGAAGGGTTCCATGAACGGTACGGAGTTTTGAGATTACATCCCGGGACAGGAGAGACATATTACTTTTCAGCATATTTCTTGCAGGGCTTATTCTTTTTTCAATTCTATCAATTTGTTCCATAATTTTCTGTTTTTCATGGATGAGTTTATTTACGATTTCTGTATTGCTGTTCTGAAGAGCAGACTTCTGTTCTTCTGAAATCCTTATTACATCTTTAAAATATTCTATTTCTTCTTCCATGCCTTTCTGTACAAGGAAGTAAGCAAAAGGTCTGGCCGGTAAAGTTTTTTCTTCAGTATGTTTTTGATTCATAACAATCATCTCTTTCCCTTACTATACTGCAGCATAAAACCTTTTTTCTTTCTGTATATTATCTGTGGGAGGAATTTCTTTTTCCTGTTTTTGCGTATTATAAACTTTGATAACTTCAAGCCATGCCTCTCTGAGTTCTTTAACCATTCCTATGACCCTGTCTACCGGTGCAACATCTAAATCTATATCTGCCGTTACGAGTTGATTAAGCATAAATTCATAGAGAAATAAAAGATTTTTAGCCATGTCTCCACCCTGTTTCATGTCCAGAGTTATAGCCAGTTCATTTATTATGGCTTTTGCCCTCTTCAGGCTGTAACTTATTTCTTCTATCTGTTTTCCGTCTTTTTCTTTCCTGTTCATCTTTATTTTTGCCTGAATCAGAAATTTTATCGCTCCGTCATATAACATAACTACCAGTTTTTCCGGAGAAGATGTTTCCACCTGCGTCCTTTTATATGCTGCATAGGGATTTGACAAGCCGGTCATTGTATTTACCTCCTGATTTTATTATGAAAACAGAGAAACACTTGATATATTGCTCAGCTGAAACATAACAGAAGTGCTCTGGCTGAGCAATGCGTCGTAAGTAGCCTGAATATCCGCATATTTCTGTGTATAGTATTCTTCTCTTTTTGTAAGATACTCCTCAAATTTCTCTATCTGAATATCAAGGCTGTTACTTGTTTCCGTGAAATACTCTATGCTTTTTGTAAGTGAACCTGTACTGCTGTCTGTTATGCCTGTAAGATAAGTGCTCATTGTACTGGCTATGCCGTAAGAACTGTTCGTAAAAATCTGTTGCACGTCACTCATGTTACTGCTCAGGGCACTGTTAAGTTTTGAAGAGTCTATAGAAAGCTCGCCACTTTCATTAAGGGTAATTCCTATGGAACTGAGAGAGTTATAGTTACCTGTAATACCGTTTACCAGATTTGTAGCCTGAAGTTGCAGCTCACTTCTCATACCTGTAAAGAAAGCGTCACCATGTAAGACACCTGCCTCGGTTGTTACAGTATCATTTTCTACGTCTGCCGGTGCGGTTTTTATCTTTAAATTGGAAACAAGGCTGTTAAAATTACTTACAAAATTGCTGATTCCATTGTAGGCTGAAGAAGTGTCCTGGCTTATAGAAAGAGATATGGGAGTCTCTGTGGTAGTTCCTGTATTATATGTACTCTTGAGCTGTATCGTAACACCATCTATAAGATCACTTATAGAGTTTGAATTTCTTGTTATGGGATTTCCGTTATTAATACCTTCTATCTGGAAAATAGCATTCTTTCCTATTTCTTCAGTAGCTACACCGTTTTTTATAAAAGCTGCAGACAGGAAGTTACTCGTATCCGAAGTTGCTCCTACTTTTATAGAAGTGGCGCCTGTAGTTTTTGAATTTAATACAAGTTTATCTGTTGTTTTATCATAAGATGCTGAAACACCGGCAGAAGAATTATTGATTTTCTCTATAACACTGTTAAGGGTATCGGAACTGCCAATATTAAGGGTTGTGCCGTTAATGGTAAAACTTCCTGCAGTTACGGAAACTCCGAAATTTGATTTTGCTGACGTGAGAACTTCATCTGCTTTTACAGTTTTAAGATGAACGGAACTGGTAACAGTATTATTGCCTCCTGATGTATCCTGTGTGGCACTGGTTAAATTCAGGGCGGAAAGAAGGTTCCCCTTATCTCCTCCCGAACTGATGCTTATAGCATCAGTCGAACCTGTTCTGACAAGAGTGAATTTATCTGTTGTTTCATCATAATCTGCCGTAATATTTTTTCCTGCACCGGTCATGGCATTGTTAATTCTGTCTACTATGGAACGTTCCGTATCACTGCTGTCTTCCAGTTTATCCGTTTCTACGTCATATTCTATAGTAACACCGTCAATGGTAAATGAACCCTTACCGTCTCCGCCGTTTGAAGGGGTTATACCGAAGCCTGCATTTATAAGGGGTGCAGTGGGAGATATGAAACCTCCGAGCCCTCCGCCGACATTTGTAGAATTGCCTGTCATTTTTGTACTTGTTGCAAGCTGGCTGACTTTAGTTAATTTATAAGTTCCTACTGCAGAATTGGCACTTGCTGTTATTGTAGCTACCCCGGTATTGCTGCTACCTGCACTTTTTGATGCATAGGTTGACGAAGTATTTAACGTACTTATGGAACTATTCAGGGACACAATCTGTGAGTTAAGAGATTGCATTGCAGAAAGCTTTAGCTTGTTGGAACTCTGCTTTGTCTGCATCTGTGTAAGTGGTTCTTTATCTCTGGCCAGTTCAAGCTGAGTCAGAATTGAAAAGTCGAAAGATGATGAACTACTGCTGCTTATACTGCCTAACATAAAGGCAACACTCCTTTCATAACAGAGAAAAGCTAAACTTTCTCATCCAGAATTATATTTTTACTTTCAGTACTGACTATTTTAGCCATTTTTTTCATCATTTCTTCAGGAGGTATTTCTCTTACAACTTCACCTGTTTTCGGGTCTGTAAGCTTTATTATCACTCTGTTAGTATCTTCACTTACAACAAAGCTTAATTTATTACCTTCAGGAAGAATAAACTCTTTCCCGGCTTTTGAAGAAAGGTTTTCTGTCGTTTCTTTTCTGGAATTATCTTTAGAACTAATTTCTTCTCTATTTTGATATTTCCTTCCCATGTCAGTCGATTGATTTTCTGTAATCTTATTGTGACGGTTTTTAACCTGTTCCATTAATTCCATTCTTTTAATAAACTGACTGTCCAGTGTGACATTATACCCGGTCTCACTGTTTGATACAGGTTCTATTTTTACCATCTTCATTACCCCCTTTCCATTTTCATTTCCCCTTATTTAATAATCGGCATAAATGATAAAATCTTTAGCCTTTCAATTACATAAGATGGGAAATACTGGAAAGGGCCTTTTTTATTTCTCTGTTCTCCGGATCGATTTTAAGGGCTCTGGAATAAATAATTTTAGCTTCTTTATAATTACGAAGAAAGGCACATAGTTTACCTTTTTGAAACAGGACTGACACGTCGTTCGGATTAATCTGAAGCAAACAATCATACATGGATAGGGCTGTTGTGAAATTTTCTCTCGCAATAAGTATTCTTATAAGATAGCGATATATCTCAAGTTCCGATGGATATACAGACATAAGATCCATAACAGCATCATATGCTTTTTGCAGTTCATTTACAGACATGTAATAATCAGATTTCATAAAAACAGCTTTTATAAATTCATCTTTTGCATCGGAAGGAATTTTATTTAACAGTTCAAATGCTTCCTGCGTTCTGTCTGCACAAATATAAGCTTCCGAGAGGACAAGTATAATTGTAAGGTCGTCTCTGTGTTCTGCTTTTATAAGATATTCTATGGCTTTTTGAGGTCTTCCTGTATCTATATATATATAGGCCAGATTTATATAAGGATTGATATCACCCGGTTCAATATCTATTGATTTTATAAAATCTTCTTCTGCCATGTGTTTATCACCTGAATAGTAATAACATATGCCTCTGTTAAGATATATAAGTCCTTCGTAGGGTTTTGTCCGTTCATTCAGATGGTTAATTACCATGGTATAAAGCCTGATGGCTTCCGAATATTCTTCTTTCCTTCTGAGGAGTTCAGCTTTCCTGAGGTTTATATGGTGATGATCGGGATATATGGTCAGATACTGTTCCAGCAATTTTAAGGATTCTCTGCTTCCCTGAATATGTTCTATAAAATCAGCCATATATTCTATAAAGAACGGATAGGCACCACTCCCCATAGAGACTGATTTCTGATAATATTCCATAGCTTTATCCGGTATATTTAAATATTCGTAACATCTGGCTATATTTACTATTAAAGGTAATTCTTTTTTATTATATTCAAAGGTTTTTAAATAGAAATTAAGGGCATCTGCCCATTTCTCCATATTAAAATATATTTCACCCATCAGATGATGGGTTTTCCATCCCGCTGTTCCGCTGTCTGTTACGAGTGACGTTGTTTTTCTGTCTTTATCCAGGGCTTTGTTGCAGAATTCAAGAGCAACGGTATAATTTTTTAATTTATAATTACAGAAGGCATTGACATAATTTACGTCAGGAAGGGCAGGGGCAATTTTAAAAACTTCCTGTGCCAGTTCGGCGGCTTTATTGATATTCCCTTTGTGGAGCAGAGAACTTGTGGCTATTACATAGGCATTGGGAAGAAAAGGTTCTGTTTTTCTTGAATATTTTTTTACAGATTGAAAGCAACTCAGGCTTTTATCGTAGTTGTTATCTATATAATGGAGAGTCTGCAGATTATAATAATGAAAAGGATTCTTTTTTTCCTTCTGAATCTGTTTTTTCAGCAGTTTTATATTACGTTCTCTTTTACCTTTTTCTTTATATCTTGTTTTCGTATAACCGTAATGGTGTATAATGACATCAGGCAGTTTATATATATCCGGTTCCGTTCCGTCCTGATAGAGAAGCTGTTCATGTATTACTCCTTTATAGGCAAATTTACCTGTATTGGGGAAAATTCTGCAGTGAAAATGTTCTGTTGTATTGTTTTGTTCCTCCATATGATTTATTATCTTTGGAGATAAGGGATGATTTACAGTGCCAGTCTCCAGAAATTTTCTGAATTTCCAGACAGATGAAGAGTCGAATACTTCGTCTCCGTCCATTACCAGAATCCAGTCACCTCTGGCATGGCCCAGGGAAAAATTTCTTGCCTTTCCGAAATCATCGTGCCATTTATAATGGAATATCCTTGCACCGAATTTTTCTGCAATTTCTACAGTCCTGTCAGTAGAGCCTGTATCTACTATTATCATTTCATCTACAAGGCCTCTGACACTTTCAAGGCAGTCAGACAGAGTATCTTCTTCATTTTTTACAATCATGCAGAGAGAGATTTTTACCTTTTTTATATCCAGTGAGAATACACCGAGTTCTTCTTCTGATTTTTTGAATTTTATATCAGTACTTTTTAAATTTTCTTTTGATTTATCTTCTGACATGGTAATTTCTCCTGTTTTATTATGAAAGTTGTAACGCCTAATGCTACGGGAGGAACACATTCTCAATCTACCTGTGATAGCTCCGGTTATGTCTTTTATATTACAGAAAATGTGATAATCGTGAGTCGTGAACAGGGGCGTTTTATTAAACGCCCATCACGCATCACGCTTTATAAGTTTATATAAAGAAGGTATTGTTTTTTCATGACGACCCATTATTTCCAGAGAAATTCCGCCCATTGATGTAGGTCTTTCCAGAACATTTACCGTCGGCCTGTAATGTTTTAGCATATCCATATTGGCAGCAGTAAATTTTTTTATTTCAAACCCCAGGTTTCTCGCTATTGTGAAAGATTTCAGAAATACCTCAGGCATTATTACGGCAGAACCTATATTTACCACTACTCCTCCTTCAAGTTTACTGATAGAATCCGTAAGAACCATAAAATCGTGATATGAAGTTTTTCCCATAGCTCCACCGTCACATGAAGGGTGCTGATATATTATTTCTGCTCCTATGGACGTATGGACTGTTACGGGAACCTTTAATTTCCAGGCATGATATATAAGGCTTTCTTCCCGGAAAGGCAGATTACTTATCAATCTTCCTATAGACTCTCCGAAACCTCTGTTTTCAATAGCTCCTTCTTTTATTGCCTCATTCATCATCCTTCCTGTTTCCTCTGCCATACCAAAAGAGCCGTCTTCTATGTTTACAGCAACATCTTCCGAAGTTTCTCCTATAAGGGCAATTTCAAAATCATGGATGGAAAAACTTCCGTTTACGGCAATATGTGTTATTATGCCTTTTTTTATTAAATCTATAAGTAATGGAGTGCATCCTACCTTTACTATATGTCCTCCCATCATAAAGATAACCTGTTTTTTATTTTTCCAGGCCTCTATAATTTTATGGGATAGAAGCTCTAACTCTTTACTCTCCATAAGAGCAATATTATTATTAACTCTTATAAAATTTTTAAGAGATGCTTTGTTTTTTCTGTTTTTTATACTGTATGTTTTTATTTTGCTAAAATCTATCATAGGTCAGTGACCAGTGACCAGTGACCAGTGTTATATTAACTATTGGCAGAATACTCTTCGATTTTATTTTTGCTTAGGAATGAAAATTAATTAATTGTCTCAGGTTTTAGGTTTTAGGTTTTGGGTTTTGGGTTTTAGGTTTTAAGTTTTAAGCTTTTTAACCCAACCCCCAACACCCATAACCCAACACCCTCATTTGCGACAGTTATTTTGAACTCATTCCTTACTGGTTACTGTTAACTGATATTTCACCTTTCACGATTAATCTTGCTGCCTCGTACAAATCACTTACAATAAAATCCGGTACCACTTCATATTCTCCGTCTTTACCGCCTTTCCCTGTCTGAACCATTATTGTTTTACATCCGCCGTCTCTTCCCATTTTTATA
>DAIOEN010000089.1:0-27830 GCA_036746235.1 Vulcanimicrobiota bacterium
TGATATAAGGCAAATTATTTTTCTTCGTAAGAGCCTGTCAGGCAGAAGCTGATAATATGGTTACTAATTTACCTGGTGCGGTACTAAGAGCCTATCCGGAAAGTCATCAAATACCTTTCAGTGGTGACAATAAATATTACTTTTCGGATAGGCTCTTAGTAAATACCACTGGTCAATAATTAAATGTTTATGGAATTATTTGTAATGTAGCTATGAATAAGGATGAGGAAATAGTTCTTACAGTGAAGTATTTTAGTCCTATAGAACTATGCAGGAGAAATGATTTCTGCCGTATACTAATAATATATTACGCATTCTGTGTAAATTATTATAAGAAGGAGGACTTTTATTAAATCCAGGTCAGACACAAGTAGAAGGATAATAAGTTTATCCTGTATCAGTGTCCAATCCCGTTTGATCCGCTGATTAATCAGGTAAAAATTTTTACAAAAAAAACAAGGAGGAAAATGTTTTATGAAATCATCTTATAAATACGTAAAGTTCTGTTTAATCTTTTTAATTACCATGTTAATTTTATTTTTATCAGGATGTTCAGACAGTGCTGTTGTTGTCAGCAATCAAAGCGGTTCTCCGACCTATCCGATTGCTTCCGAAGTTTTCACAACTCGCCAGAGGGTGATCGTACCCGACTCGGTACCTTCCGGTACTAATACTGTTTATCCCTGGGAGCCTTCAAAATTCAAGGAAAACGGCTATGGAACCTGGCATTATGAATCAGGTATCGATTACGGAAAGCAGACCAATATCATGCCGGCAGGCTATAACGGTGCATCAGTCACTAATACTGCACAGCTTTTGAATTTCTTTACCATAACCGACATCCATATTACTGACAAAGAATCTCCTGCCCAGTTGCTCTATCTTGCCCAGAAAGACTTCAGCGTAGTTAAAGACCCTGCAATATATTCGCCTATTATGCTCTATACAACTCACGTTCTCGATGCAGCCATACAGACAATAAACGCCCTTCACAAACAAAAAGCCTTTGATTGCGGCCTCTCCCTGGGTGATACAGCTAACGACAGTCAGTATAACGAACTGAGATGGTATATAGATGTAATAGACGGCGAGACCATTTCCCCGAGTTCCGGTGCTCATGCCGGAGCCGACACCATCGAGTATCAGAAACCTTACAAGGCGGCAGGGCTGGATAAGACCATTCCCTGGTATCAGACTATAGGAAACCACGACCATTTCTGGCTTTATGCACCGGGGAACACTTACCTCCAGCAGGCATATACCAGTTCAAATCTGCTTCAGCTGGGAGATTACCTGTTAGACCCTGTTAACGCCATAAATGAGCGTACTTACTATATGGGCACTATAGACGGCAGTACTCCTTACGGTACCATTATAGGCGGAGGGCCTGTGAGCACCACACCTGCTATTACGATTGTAGCAGATCCGAACAGACGATCACTTTCCAGCGGAAGAGCAAGCTGGATGAGCGAATTTTTCACAACATCTTCAAATCCTGCAGGGCACGGCTACAGTCAGACCAATGTCGCCAATGATTTTGCCTGTTATAGCTTCGAGCCAGAGTCGAATATCCCTCTCAAAGTTATCATGCTCGACGATACACAGAACGAAAAGGATGTCAATGTTCAGGGCAATGCCCACGGTTCTCTTGACCAGCCCCGTTATGACTGGCTTGTAAGCGAACTTGATAAGGGTCAGGCTGAAGGTAAGCTTATGCTCATTGCTGCACACGTACCTATAGGAGTCGAACCGGCAGGTTCCCCGCTGGGCTGGAGCCAAGACGCTTATGTAACAGAGGCACAGTTGATTGCCAGGCTTCAGACATATCCGAATCTCATCATGTGGATCTCAGGACATCGTCATTATAATCAGGTTACTCCATTTCAATCACCTGACCCGGGCCGTCCCGAACTGGGTTTCTGGGAGGTTGAAACAGCATCACTAAAAGATTTCCCTCAAGAATTTCGAACTTTCCAGATTGTCCGCAACAGTGATAACACTATTTCAATTATTATAACAGATGTTGATCCGGCAGTCAGAGACGGCTCACCTGCTTCAATATCCCGCTCTTATGGTGTGGCGGCTCAGCAGATATATCAGACTACTCTACTGCCGTCCAATCCTTCTCATACTTACAATGCAGAGCTCATCAAACAATTGAGCCCTGAAATGCAGGCGAAGATTCAGAACTACGGAACACCTATAAACAGATAGATGAATGGGAGTTCCAGTTTAATTTTTTTCAGAAGAGAGCCAGACACGTAAAGCCAGTGGATTTATAATACTAAAACAGGAGTTATACATTATGGCATTGCAGGGAGCGCAGAGACGAAGCAATCCCAGCGGTGTTCCATATAACGACAGGATTGCTTCACTTCGCTCGCAATGACTGGTTTCTTCGTACTTTTTGCGTAAGTCCTGCTGAATTGATAGCTAAATGGTATAGCAAAATTTTTGGATAAAAATTAACAAAAAGTTAACATCTATTTGTTTAATAAAAACCCAAAAAACTCTATAATAATATTGTAGAGTTATAATAACTGAATGAAAGGCTGGAGTGATTATGAGCTTGATTTTTAATAACACAACTAACTGGCAGATTGCAGATAATAATATTGGAATACAAAAAATATCCAGAGGAAAACAGAATGAAAACGGTGTTTCCCTCCTTCATCAGCCTGATGTAATAGACCTTGGTAACATGCCGGTTGAAAACTCTGCAGGTAATCATTCAATACAGAAACTGTCTCAAATGGCTCAAAAAGAAGACTGGAAAAAGGCTCTCAGTCAACCACTTTCATTTGATTTAGATTTTGCTCTACCAACTCAGGATTTCAAAGAAACTACAGGTATGGCACCTGCACTATTTACACAGGTTCCATCTTCAGATAGTATAACAGGTTTGCAAGAAGTAATAGCCGGTGATTCTATCAAACAGAAAAACGAGATAATAGACAGACTTATTGATCCGGGAATGAGTGAAGAAAATAAACAGAAAATAAGGGAAGCCTTTAAACATTCCAATATTGATCAGCTTAAGACAGTGGCCGAACATGGAATTAAAATTTATATTGATCCGAAACTCAATAAAGATTGGGCAGGTTCTTATAATTCCTTTACAAATAAAGTAAAAATGTCTCCTTCTGAATTTGCAGATCCTGAAACGCTTAAACATACTATCAATCATGAAGTTCTCGGTCATGGATATTTTGCAGCTAAATTTTTAAAGAATACACCTAAAGGATTACAGACTATAAAAGGGGTTTCACGTTCATTTATAGAGCGCGGTTTTAATTTAGATCCAAATAAAGATATAAGTAATGCAGGTAAAATATATCTTAATTTCCGTGATAAAGTAAGAACCGATAAGGCTGTAAAGATTAAAAACCTGAATGAAACTATTGATAAAATACAGGGTGATCAAATATCCGACAGGGACTTTACAAAAATACTGAAGGAAAATAATATTAATATTAATCTTGGTGGTGTTTCATTACAGAAAGAGGCTGCAAGGAGTCTTCTAAATACCTTTCTTGGAGTTACAGATGTAAAGGTTAATAAAAATAATGATGGCAGGACAGAAATTTCTTTCAAAGAAATTCCTGATAAAAAGGGAGATACAGATTTATTACTGAAACAACTTCCCGTTCCTTTAATTGCAGCAGGAGCTGTTGCTTCAGTGGCAGGAAGTGCTGCCGGTATAGGCCTGGGCTTTGCCGTATTCGGACTGGCAAAATTAAGCTCTTCTATATGTTCAACTGAGACTAAATCAGGGGAAAGAGAAGTATCCTGCGGTGATTATACTGCCAATATAAAACAGAATAAAAATCACTTTACCGTTACTGTTCCCAATAACGCCCGGGTAACTGATGCAATGTGGAGTAAATATGCCTTTAAAGCAAGAGAAGTTGAAGAATATATGGCAGAGGGACAGGCTTTAATGAATAAATCACCTGAATCGCGGGAACATCTTAAAATGGTAGACGGGGAACTTTATAATTATCTATCAGCAAATATGTAAAATCATTATAAAATAAAGAATAGTTTTATAATTACCTTGCAGTAAAAGGGAATTCCCCGGGGATTGCAACTATCTTCAGGGAAAGATATCTACTTTTAACCAGTCACTGATTATCATCAGGGGTCTCCTTTTTTTCAATCTTATCCTTAACAGAAGTATCACTTTTTATTTTTCCCGGCTCTATATCATCCAGACTTTTCATAAGTTCTGTAATCCTGCTTTCAGGATATTTACTGTAAGCTCTTTTTAAAAAATAATAGGCAATAGACAGAGATAATATAACAACACCTATAGCTGCAATAGTTGCTCCCCCTGTTTTAGTTGTGTCAAGGGTTATTACCTTCCTGGCCAGAGCAAGAAGGGCAGTAGTAATAACTATTTCTGAATGAATAACATGATTTATTGCATAGGCTTTAATAGTTTCCAGAAGTTCAACACCTATAAAAACCAGAAGAACAAGACCGAATATATCCAGAAGTTCATTGTCTTCAAGAAAAAACAGGGGAGGGTTGAGAGCATCTTTTATTATAATATATACAAGATCTATTATAGATAAAAGAATAATAATCACCATTATGATTATAAGAGACTTAATTATAAAGTTTTCAATTTTTTTTATAAATCTGTCCATATTACCACACATAATCCTTTGCATAATCCCTGACCTGCCTTTTACTCAGCACATGAAAAACCCTTATTTTCTTCAGAGTAACAGGTGAAAGACTTCCTATGGGTAGATATTTCACCTTTTTATTGAGTCGTCCTGCAAAGGTCTGAAACCATGTCCTGGGAGCTTTTGCCGCCACATAAATTATATATTGTTCCAGACTGTATTCAATGGCTGCCATAAGAAGCACTTCTGATTTGCTTCTTGCACTGTCATAAAAGGGATCACTCCATACATCCCATACCCTCATGGGAGGATAGCTCATCATAAATCCTCCGTATTCACACCTTGCTATACCGGGGCCTACTATTTTATCAGCAGGAAGAGTGGCATAAAAAGCCATATCAGACTCCTGTCCATGTTCACCCTGCCAGGTTGTTCTCCAGGGATAGCCTGTATCTCCTTCATCTTCATCGAAAATAACCACTACTGACCCTACCCCTCCGGCAATCTGTCTTGCTTCTTTTACATATAATCTTTTGCCGTCATGCCAGTTTCTTATGGTTTCTTTTATGTCCACACCGTCAAGTAATGATGAAGAAAATAGTATTACCCTCGCCTGTTCCTGGCTGAGCATATGTTTTCCTTTTTTCTTGAGATAAAGGCCGTAGTCTTCTATGATTATATCTTCAGGAGGATAGGAGCAGATACAGAGGCCGTCAAAATCCTTTGTCCAGTCACCTGGTTTTCTTTCTTTTTTTCTGTCTTTCAGATAAACAGGTCTGAGGAGTTTTCTGAGACGGGGAAATTTTCTTCTGAGCATAATTTTTTTACCATGAAGCCATACCTGCTCTGCCTTTATATCTACAGTCTCAAATTTCCCGGTTCTGTCAATCCAGGGATAAAAACTCCCAAGATCCCATATTTCATACGCATAATTGTCATCTGCCACACTTCGCCCGCATGTAATAAGCTGAAAGAAATCAGGAAGCAGAGAAGCTGTAACAAGGGCATAATTACCTGCAAACTTCATAAAAACATCAAGCTGCCATGGTTTAATTTCTTCACCTGTATTTTCCTGATAAAATGAAGCTGTCTTTTTTATGAGTCCAATCATCAATTTCTGTCTGTCAGGCAGGAGGAAACCTTCTGAATCTTCCAGTAAAAATTCTTTATAAAATTTTATCAAATCTTCCCGTCTGTCTTCCGATGTGAGAAATTTATGAATATTACCGGGTTTTATTTTATATGGTTTCGGTTCAATGAATTCCAGTCCTATAAAATCTGAAGAGAGTTTATCGGACTCTTCTGCGGCAGGCTTCATAATACTGCCAAGTTTCGGAGCGAGAAGTTTCATGAGTTTATTCATAAAAGCAGAATATTTTTCAAAAGGAACTTCAAAGAATAACCTGTCCTCATTATCTTCTTCTATCACTTCTTCTTCAGAGATTTTCGGAACCTCTTTTTCAACAGGCTTTTTCTTATCAAAAATCGATATTATCTTATGTTCGTCTTCATCTTCCGCCGGAACAGGTTCCTCTTCTTTATGTTTACCTCTCATACCTTCATAGACTGCGACATTAAAAGGCATTTCCCCCGTAACTTCTCTTATTGAGTCGGAACTCAGGTTAAATACCCTTATATCCTTACGTATTACTTTACCCAGAGGCCGTATCTGAGGAGTTTTTATTTTCTCTATTATAGATTGAACATGAGCCATACCGCAGATAAAAAGTACTTTATCGCCACTCTTCAATAATTTCTGAAGACAGTAAGTCATATGAATGTCTCTTTTCTCATCTGCTTCATATACGGGACGGTCAAGCTCTTTCCATACAGACTTACATGTTTCCCAGTAAGTTTCAAGACCTGTTTTGTAAATTGCATAAGAATCAGGCATGGGGTCAAAGACAAGAGGGTAATCATCTACATCTAAATCTACAAAATGAACGGGTATATTCATTTCCATACCGCTTCTTACCGCTTCGCATAAAGGGTCAGACGGTTCAACAGGAAAATATATATAATCTTCATTATTATTCTGATAAAATATGACGGAAAGATAAGGAAATCTCTCCACTGCTTTAACAATATATTCCTTAAGGGTAGAAGGAAGTTCCACTGCAATAATATCAGGAGAGAGTTCTCTTACAGCCTTCATCACATACCAGGCAAATTCAAATCTGTAATGACATACAGGAACTATATAAAGATTTTCAAGTTGAATATAAAATGGTTTATGATTCATATAATCGTAACGCGTGACGCGTGGTTTCACCCTTCACTCTTCACCCTTCACTCTTCACTTTTTACTACTTAACAACTTTCGGCCCTGAAGAAAGATAAACAAGGGCTTCCTCACCGAGTATCTGTTTAACGGCATTTTTAAGAGCACTATCCAGAGTGGCCTTCTGAGATTTTATTATTTTGCCTGCATATCTTCCTATATTTATTCCGTCCCTTACCGTATATCTTTCATCTTTCCTGTGGGCTCTCTGAAGAAAATCCACAACATAGGCAAGTATGTTCTGTTCCATAAAAGGAAGGTTTTCTTTCAGTATAAGCAGTTCATCGTCTCTTTCAGGAAAATCTATAAATATCTGCGGCTGAAGTCTTGAATGAATATATTCAGGAAGTTCAAAGGTGCTTGCATCGTCATTCATGGTAGCACAGAAACGAAAATCCTTATGGGCATTTATTTTTACACCTGCTACAATGGATTCTATATATCTGCGATTATCCAGGAGAGGAGCCAGGGAAGCCCAGCTTTTCTCGCTCATTCTGTTTCCTTCATCCAGTATAACAACACCGCCTCTTATCATAGCAGTCACTATGGAACTGGCAACGTATTTTATTTCCTGTTGCGAAGATACTACAGGCGTTATAAGGAGATCCTCCGGTCTTGTGTCCATAGTGGCCTGAAATATATAAACTTCTCTTTTAAGTTCTTTTGCTGTGGCATATGCCAGAGTTGTTTTACCGACTCCAGGTTTTCCCAGCAGTCTCGGATTAAGAGGATAATCCTTATCATGAATAATCATCCACGCAGCAAGGAGCTGACACATTAAATCTCTCTGTCCTACCCATTTGAGAGGCAATTCATCAGGGTGGGACAGATGAAGTTTTACTCCTTCTATTTCAACAGTATCTATAGATTTACTCATTTATTGTCCTTCTTTCAATATGTTTATAGTTTCCGGATAAAATTCAATTCTCAACATTCAACGGTCAACTCTTAACTGTAAGTAATTCCATACAAATATCCCCCTGTCCTTCTGCAACAGGGGGATATTTGTAAAATTTTACTCTTACTAAAAACTTAAATAATATCTATTTTAATATTTTTTTAACTTTCTCATCTATTAATTTCAGTCTGAATGGCTTTTGTACAACTTCACACTGTTTTTCTTTGCAGAGGGTGTTTAAATCTTCAGCATCAAACTCACTTGTAATGAAGAGAGTCTTTGTAGCTAAACCTTTATTTTTTATATGGTTAAATATATCGACTCCTGTGGGGCCGGAACCAAGATTATAATCTAAAAGAGCAAGCTGAAATACATCTTCTTCCATTAAAGAATAAGCCTGTTCGGCATTTCCTGCAATGGAAATTCTGTATCCCTGATCTTCAAACCAGATTTTTAAAGCTATACGAAGATCTTCATTATCATCAACAATAAGAATAGAAGGGTGTAATACTCTGAGCACAGATTTTATAAGACTGCCATTTAAAAAAGGCTTTGTTACAAAATCAGCTGCACCTATTTTATAACTCTCAAGTCTGGTATCAAGGTCATGGAGGCAACTTACCATTATAACGGGGATATCACTTGTATGTATATTCTTTTTAAGATACCGGCAAACATCCAGACCATTTACATGAGGCATAAGTATATCAAGAAGTATAAGGTCAGGATGTTTTTCTTCCGCTTTATGTATGGCCTCATCTCCTCCCATTGCTTCAAAGACTTCAAATCCTTCACAGGACAGCTTCATTGCCAGCATATCACAGATTGACTTCTCGTCATCTACAACGAGAATACTTCTCTTACACATCTAAACTCTCTCCTAAAAACAAAATGCTTTCTCCAATATTTCTATAATACAGGAAGTTTATTGTAACATGTTAATTGTAATTTTTTGTTACATAAACAGCATTTTTTGTTAACATAATGTAAACTTTTGGATAATTTTTCAGTCGACTCACGACTCACTATTTCCCCGGGCAATTTTTCAAAAACATTCCTGTATAACTGTTCTTATTTTCCGCCACCTCTTCAGGTGTTCCGGATGAAATAATTCTTCCTCCTCTGTCGCCGCCTTCCGGGCCAAGGTCAATAATATAATCACAGGATTTAATGACATCCAGATTATGCTCTATAACAACAACTGTATTGCCCCTGTCTACAAGATCATTCAATACTTTTATAAGTTTTTTTACATCATGAAAATGGAGTCCCGTTGTGGGCTCATCCAGAAGATATATGGTATTACCTGTATCCCTTCTGGATAATTCTCTTGTAAGTTTTATCCTCTGTGCTTCTCCACCTGACAGAGTGGTGGAACTCTGACCGAGTTTTATATAACCAAGGCCAACCCTGTCAAGTGTTTCCAGTTTATTTAATACGGCAGGAATATTTGAGAAAAATAGAAGTCCTTCATCTACACTCATAGAAAGTATTTCTGCTATATTTTTACCTCTGTATTTTACTTCCAGAGTCTCTTTATTATAACGTTTCCCTTTACATTCTTCACATTCTACATAAACATCAGGTAAAAAATTCATTTCTATCTTAATAAGACCGTCTCCCTGACATGCTTCACAACGGCCGCCTTTTACATTAAAAGAAAATCTCCCTGCTTTATACCCTCTCATCTTTGCTTCTTCTGTCCGGGCAAAAATATTTCTTATTTCATCAAATAATTTTGTATAGGTAGCGGGATTGCTCCGGGGAGTTCTGCCTATAGGACTCTGATCGATTATTATAACCTTATCAATATTAAGGTCAAAAGAGATAGAATCATGAAGTCCCGGTAAATCCTTTGAATTATAAAGTTTTTTCATAAGACCTTTGTAGAATATTTCATAAATAAGGGTTGATTTGCCGGAACCGGAAACGCCGGTAATGGCATTAAAGACACCTGCCGGGATATGAACGTCAATATTTTTCAGATTATGTTCCCTGCAGCCGGTTATATGAATAAATTTATCACTTTTTCTCCTCTTTCCCGGAGTTTCTATTCTTAATTTCCCTGATAAATATTTACCGGTAAGAGAGAGAGAATTTTTCTTTATATCTTCAGGAGTACCCTGTGCCACTACTTCTCCACCATGAAGACCAGCTCCGGGGCCTATATCTACAACATAATCTGCCGATTGTATCGTATCTTCGTCATGTTCCACAACTATAACAGTATTGCCCTGTTCTTTAAGATTATAGAGAGTATCTATGAGTTTTTTATTATCCCTCTGATGAAGCCCTACAGACGGTTCATCAAGTATATAAAGGACCCCCATGAGACTTGACCCGATCTGAGTGGCAAGCCTTATTCTCTGTGCTTCTCCGCCTGAAATAGTGGAAGCAGTTCTTGAAAGAGTGAGATAATCGAGGCCAACCTTTTCAAGAAAGGAAAGCCTGCTTTTGATCTCTTTGAGAACCTGTTTTGCAATATCCATCTGTTTTTTACTGAAATTTAATTCCGTAAAGAATTTTATAGACTGAGAAACAGACATATCTGTAATATCGACAATAGATTTACCGGCAATTTTTACGGAAAGAGCTTTCTGACCGAGTCTTTTCCCGTTACAGGAAGGACAAGGGGAAACACGCATAAATTTTTCAAGTTCCTGACGGCGATATTCCGATTCTGTCTGATTATAAAGACGTTCAGACTGAGGTATAAGACCTTCCCAGGTATTCGTAGAATTCCATTCCACTTCACCTTTTTTCATTACAAGATTGAATTTAATATGTTCATCGGAACCATACATGAGAATTTTGTATTGTTCTTCAGTCAGTTCATTTACAGGAGTGAAAACAGAAAAACCGAAATGTTTTGCCACAGAACCGAGATACTGACCGCGCCATCCGTCTATGGCATTTCTGTACAGCATGATTGCACCGTCTGCTATGTTTTTTGTTTTATCAGGTATAATAAGGTCAGAATCGAAATCCATTTTAATTCCGAGACCATGACAGGTCTGACATGCGCCGAAAGGACTGTTGAAAGAAAACATCCTTGGTTGAAGTTCTTCAAAAGCAAGGCCACATACGGGACATGCAAGCTTTGATGAAAATATTTTCTCCCTCCCGGCTTCGTCAAGGATTATTACAAGTCCGTCAGCTTCACGCAAAGCTACCTCAATTGCTTCAACAAGTCTTGATTTTTCATCTATATTTACCCGGTCAACGACTATTTCTATGTCATGCTTTTTATATCTTTCCAGGCCTATCTTTTCATCTGTTCTATAAACTTTCCCGTTAACCCTTACACGTAAAAAACCATCTTTATTTAAATCTGTTATAAATTTTTCATAAGTACCTTTTTTCTGTCTTATAACAGGAGAAAGGACTGTAACCATACCTGTCATATTATTCTGGATATTTTCGGTTATCTTTTCCGGTGACAGTGCCTGTATTTCAATATTATGTTCCGGGCAATAAGGTGTTCCTATTCTTGCGATAAGAAGTCTTAAATAATCATAGATTTCCGTTACAGTCCCCACAGTACTTCTCGGATTTTTACTTGTCGTCTTCTGATCGATTGAAATGGCAGGACTCAGACCTTCAATGGAATCCACATCAGGTTTCTGCATAAGACCCAGGAACTGTCTTGCATAGGCAGAAAGGGACTCTACATAACGGCGCTGACCTTCTGCATAAATTGTATCGAAAGCAAGAGTAGATTTGCCGCTTCCTGAAAGACCTGTAATGACAACGAGACTGTCTCTCGGTAATTCAAGATTTATATTCTTGAGATTATGTTCCCTTGCACCTTTAATTACTATATTTTTCTGAAGATTCCACGGCATGGATATTCCGTAAGGATAGACAGAACATCGTTCTTCATGGAGTATCATATTATTTTCTTCTTCTAAAACCATTTTCATATAAATTATTTCTCCTGTTTTATAACTTTATAACATATAATCAGATTATTATACAGGAAAAATCTGACATCATTATGTCATATATTTTACCAATCATATTAATATATTTTTTTACTACATAAAGAGGAAAAAACAAAACATTACGAATTTAATATTATACTTATTTTTTTAATAAAAGCCGATAATATTTTTGGGAGGTGATGGCAGGCAATTTTATAGATAATATCTGACAAAAGTAAAACGGGTAGTAGTTTGTAAAAAAGATCATTAAAATGTTAAGGAGGAATTATTTATGTACAAAATATTAAATATTTTATTTATATTTTTTCTCTGTTTTATAATTCTGACTGGCAGAACCTATTCACAGGATACAGAGGCAGGGACTACTCCTGCCGGACAGACCGGATCCACTGAAGGTGAGAAAAAAACAGAAGAAAAAACTGAGAAAAAAACTGAGAAAACTGAAACAAAAGCAGAAGAACTTCAGATAGCCATGGAGGTTCTGAATATAAGTAAATTTGATCTGGCTTCAGGAAAGTACAGCGCAGAACTCGGTATATATGTATGGTTCGCCCAGCTCGATCTTCCGGCAGAAATTGACTATGACGTTTTTGAAAATGAAATACTGGGAAAGATAAAAACAGATTACAAAAAAGAACTGGAACAGTATTATGAATATGACGAGCAGACTTATATGTATGTCATGAAAGAAGATGCCACTGAAGAAGAACAAATGGCAGCCTATGAAATCATAAAATCATCAGGTTATTATGAAAATAATCTGCCTTTTGAACTGGTAAACGGTAAGATAGAAAAAAATGACAAAACAGACAAACCTAAAATTGAAAGGATTGAAGATCCTGAAGATCCTACATTTGTCTATTATAAATTAACAGCAGAAATGTCATCAAAACTCGACTTCAAAAATTTCCCCTTTGACACTCAGAAATTACCCATAAAACTGGCCAGCCCCTATATACTGTCTTATGTAGTATATAAACCTCTTGATGGAGTTACTTTATTACCTGACTCAATTGAATATTCATTATTTGAAAGCCAGGTATTAAATAAGCTGACCGGTGATAATAAAGATACAGTTTTAAAGTCCTATCAGGCAAACAGTGAAAAAACTGCCTATGAAATAAAAGATGATGTCTCAAAAGAAGACGAGAAAAAGATAAAAGGTATATTTAATTCCATAGGTTTTAATTCCCTTATTTCGTCAGGCGTAAAAATTCCGGGATGGACCATTAAAGAAGGAGAGCCGAAATATGGTGTAGATTCATATATGAAAGAAAAATTTTCTACCTTTACCTTTCCTATGACTATTACCCGTAATCGTCTTCCTGCCTTCATGAAGGTGCTTGTGCCTTTATTTATACTTATGCTTGCTTCCTTTGCAACATTAATTGTAGGCGTCAGTGTTATAGGTAACAGATATACCATTACTGCAGGTATGTTGCTTGCATGTGCTATGTTGCATTTGAATGCAACTTCATCTCTTCCTCAGACAGGTTATCTTACTCTGGCAGATAAAATCTTCATATCCAGCTATTTAAGTATTTTCCTGAATGTTGCATCAAGCGTTATAATGATATTTTTCAATGAGAGAAAACAGGAAAAGAATGTCAAGATGGCATATAGTACCGCTTTATGGCTTATCCCGGTACTGACAGTGGTACTCTATTTACTTGTTTTCGTTCACGTATTATAATTATGTCGTGAGTTGTGAGCCGTGAGTGGAAGGAGTCTATTCACGACTCACAATTTCCCCGTACATCTCCACAAGTTTTCTCCCTTTTTCTTTTAATTCATGCCTTAAATAATCAGGTTCCATTACTTCCGCATCACTTCCGAAGCTCAATAGCATGCCCATTAACCATTCATCATAAGGATGTTCTATTCTGACAATTATGAAGCCGTCTTCCTGTAACTCAATATATTCTCTACCAAAATAATCTTCTACTCTTACCAGTAATTTTCTGTCAAAACGTAAACGAAGATTAATTTTTGGTATTTTGTCAAACCATACTTCATTCCATGAGAAATCCTTCGGATCTTTCCTTCTTATAAATTTCTGCTCAAGTAGAATTATATTTTTTATCCTGGAAAGGCGAAAGACACGAAAATCGTTTCTCATAAGACAATATCCGTAAAGATACCATATATATCCTTTTACAATCAAAGCCACCGGTTCTACATTACGCTCCGTATGTTCTCCCTTTACATTCGAATAGGAAAAGGAAATAATCTTCTTTTCTTTTATGGCTCTGTCAATAGCTTCAAAAGATTCTTTTCCTGTCTTGCAGGTATCCCACGGATGAAAATCTATAATAATATGCTCGTTTTCTTTATTTAAAACTTCCAGTTCTCTGGGAGGTATTAAATTCTTAATTTTTTCCAGAAGATAATCGAGCCTTTTATCACTTACAGTTCCTTTTATACCTGTAAGTGCCGTAATTATCATATTAAAATCATTTACAGTGAGGATATTTCTGTCTATTTTATAGGTATCCATAATACCGAAGCCGCCGTTACGGCCCTGAAAGGATACAACAGGAATCCCTGATTGATTGATTGTTTCTATATCGCGATAGATTGTTCTTTCCGTTACTTCAAAGTAATCTGCCAGCTCTTTCGCAGTCATTTTTTCCTGGTTGAGAAGCAGCACAATCAAAGCAAGAAGTCTTTCAAGTTTCATAAATCAGTTATCAGCAATATTCCTTTCCTGATTACCGCTCCAGATAAGTTCGTAACCATTTTATCAGCTTCTGCCTGACAGGCTCTTACGAAGAAAAATAATTTGCCTTATATCATTTGTTTTACAGACAATAAATTAACCCTTATTTGATTTTTTATACTATAGAAAAAACGAATTTTTCTTCTCCAGAGCCTGCCAGGCAGAAGCTTTTTACGGGTACCCTTTTACCTGTTACGGTACTAAGCATATAAATTATATGTCAAAAAGTCAAAATCCATCTTTGAACTTCTCATATCTCCCGGCCTGTAGGTAACTTCAATAATAAACGGCACATTGAAATGTTCTACCTTTTCCACAAGTTTCCTGTCTCTGTTAACAGGTCTGTGTTCTTTCCCGTCTACGTAATTACTTATATGTATTTCAGACAATCTACCGTTATCTCCGAGCCAGGACACAAGGTAATCAAGATGTTCATACGAATGGGTCAGAGCATGGGTAACATCCAGGACAATCATAGTATCTTCAAAATCATATAGTAATCTGTCATAATCTTTAACTGTCAGTCCCTTACCTTTTCCGAGTATTTCAAAACTGACTTTAATCCCGGATGAACAGAGAAGGGAAATGACAGAAAAATCTTCTATTCTGTTCGGATGTATAACAAGGTGTTTTACAGAAACTTTTTTGCAAAAAGAAAGAACATCTTTTAGAAACTCTCCTGTTTCACTGTTGTTCTTATATGTAAATCTGAAAGGAAGATGAAGAGAAAGATAATCAAGCGAAGCAAGATATTTAAGGCTTCCTTCATTGAAATGGCTCTTATAGAAATCATCACTGTAAGCAAAAGTCAATTCTACGGCTTTACAATGAATATCCTTAAGATAGGCAATTATTTCATCAAAATTCCACTGCCATTTGTAAAAACATCCTGTGGCAAAAGCTACTGTTTTCATAATATTCCCTCTACATATATTATCAGCAATTTTTTAAAAAAATAAATAGATAAAAAATCTTTTTTTAAACTCCTGCAGGGAATTTACCGGCAGGAATACGCTTTATTATAGAGAATTATATGTGTGATATTACAAAAAACTAGAAGATGTTCTAATCTTCTAGTTTTAATTTTGCATAATCAGGAGTAACCAGATGAAAACTCTCTGTAATTCCATAAGTATTCCTGCCGAATGGAATATTGATTTTGATCTTATCATTCCAGCCATAGGAGATTCTATGATTGAATATGGCATAACTCCCGGAATGTTACTCTTTATAAAAGAATATGAACAATATGAGAACGGAGATATAGTAGCAATTATATGTAAAAACTGGGTGAATCCGGTTATAAAAAAATTGAAAATTCTTTCTTCAGGAGAAATGATATTCTATTCCGTAAAAGGCCATATTATTGAAAAACACAAAGATATAAAAATAATTGGTAAAGTCGTATTTAAAATGGATGATCCCGGCGGAAACAATTCCTTTGAAGAACAGTTAGATTTCTGGAATTAGACAGGAAAACCTCTAAAAAATCCATGTTCATGGATAAATATAATTATATGTTATAATAACATTATAAATTATTTTAGAAAGGGGTTTTTTATGTTGGGAAAAAAAGGAAATACATTATTAATATTACTTGTAATTCTGAGTATAATGGTTCTGCTGGTCTATGAAAAGAACGTTATATCAGGTAAGAACACAGATGACAGTGCTCCGCCCCATGCCACAGGAGGGGACGACACAGCAAAATTACGTGACAATAATCAGAATTACAACCTGTCTCTAACGGATCCGTCTGTTCAAAAACAATTAAAAGATAAAGGTTTTGTCGTTTTACCGAATAAAGATCATATGTCCTTATATGAAGTATATTACAAAAACACTCCTCTATTTGTCACATCAGATTCGATTTTACATACATCTCACCTCATATTTGACTGGTATCTCAGATACCTGGAAATTGCACATCTGAGAGGGGATCTTATAAATCTCACAGACGGACTCCTTGCTGCAAACATATCCTATTATGACGGACTCGAAGACGGAGAATTAAAGGAAAGTGCTCTGAAAAATTCCCTTTACTTTACAGTGGCAAAACAGTTACTCTCAGAAGGCGGGATGGAAAATGTGCCGGAGAACCTCGGAAAAACAATAAAAGATGAAATTACTCTTATTGAAGAACATAAAGGTACAGCCATATCACCTGTCATGGGCTATAAAGAGGACTATTCCCAGTATATACCGAGAGGTCATTATAACAGAAGTCCTGAATTTCAAAGTTACTTTAAAGCTATGATGTGGTATGGAAGGCTCTCTTTTCCCGCAAATAATGACTTAAATATTCTGCAAACACTGTTAATCTGCAAAGCCCTTAAGGAGACAAAAATAAAAGGAGAAACAGCATCTCAGGTATGGGAAAGAATTTATAAAACCACTGCATTTTTCACAGGAGAATCAGATGACCTTTTATATGGAGATTATGAAAAAATAATAGAAAAAACCTACGGTAAAGACATATCTATAAAATACCTGTCAGATAAAAAGAAACTGTCATTTTTCAAAGAAGAATTGAAGAAATTAAAAAAACCGGCGATTTTATCAACTTCCGTATCGGACGGAGAAAATTGGAGTGAAGAATTACAGGGTTTTCGCTTTATGGGACAGAGATTTACCTTTGATTCTTATATATTCCAGAATCTAATCTACGACAGGGTTAAAGAATACAAAGGTAAAAATATGAAACCTTTTACTGAAGGAAGAGGAGTGAGAACCTTTGCAAGAGGACTGGATGTAATGGCAGTTCTCGGTTCAAAAGAAGCAAAAGACATATTAATAAAAGAAGGAGATACAGATTTTGACTGTTACAATGAACAATTTGAGAAACTTGAATCTGAGAAAGAAAATTACAGACACGAAGATTTATATAACGGTCGCCTCCGGTTATTACAGAATCTGTTTAAAAGTCCCGGAAAAAGTGTTCCTCCTTTCATGACTACAGATGAATGGAAATTAAAACAGTTGAATACTGCTCTTGGTTCCTGGACAGAATTAAAACATGATACTATTCTCTATACAAAACAACCATACACGATGGAACAGAGGGCACTTTCAACAATGAAAAAAGGAGGGGAACCGGAACCTACTCCTGCTGTAGTAAAAGGTTATGTAGAACCGTCTGCAGACATATATAAAGAAACGGCCCTTCTATTCAAAAAATTACGGAAAAATCTTTCAAACCTGGGCTTTCCGAAAGACAGTGCACTGGAAGGAAATCTCAGGGGATTTGAACTTTATCTTTCTTCCCTGGAAGAAATTTCGCGAAAGGAACTTTCAGGTAAAAATCTATCGGAAGAAGAATATCGTTTAATAGAAAATACCGGTTCCAGACTTCATTCGGCTCTGAGCTTCGGTCATTATTTCGACGTATCTCCCGAGTTTCAAACAAAAGAAGATGATAAAATGCCTGTTATAGCAGATGTTCTCACTGATATTAACTCGGAAATGGTTTTAGAAGAAGCTACAGGCACACCTTTTCTTATATTTGCAGAAATAGAAATAGAAAAAGAAAAGAAAATATGCCAGGGAGCTGTTTACTCATATTTTGAATTCAAATGGCCGGCAAAAGACAGGCTTACAGATGAGAAGTGGAGAGATATGCTTCTGAACAATAAAGAACCTCTGTTGCCGCAGTGGACTGACTCTTTCATGGTCAGGAAATAAATGGTGTGAGAAGTGAAAGAAAAAGATAAAAAACATATCAATCTTTCACTTCTCATGACCCATTTTCTTAAAGTTACAGAAATAATATTCATATATCTGTCAGTAACATTAATTGTTTATATATTTTCACACTTTTCCGGTATTTGCCGTTCTTATGACGGCTTTATACTTCTGGCATGTATGTTCTTACCTGTTGTTATATGGGAAAAGGCAATAAAAAAAATCCCTCTGAAAGAAACGGGATTATCTATGCCTGAGGATTTTATCTTTGAACTTATTACAGCTATATTATTACTCTTAATAATTATATGCTATAACTTTCTTCTGCCTCGTACATCACCTGTAAACAACTTGTCTTTTATTCTTTCTATACCTTTTATTCTGACATGTTTTCTGACGTCTCTATCAGAAGAAACGTTTTACAGAGGCCTATTATTGAGAAAGATTGTGACGGTGACAGGAAAACTGCCAGGAGCATTAATTATTTCTATAGTTTTCGCTTTTATCGGTCACAGAGGAGCGGAGGTTACAGAGAATCTCATATGGCGTTTCCCTGTGTCTTTAATATTAAGCTATTTATATCTCAGAAAAAATAATCTCTTTATGGCTGTTACAGTTCATTTTATATTAAATGTACTTTTTTCATAATTAGTAGTAAAGAGTGAAGAATGCATGGTGAAGGGAGGATAATGTCTCATTCTTCGTTGTTACCACACGGTCATGTCCTTTAGTAGGGGCAGGCGACTCTGCCTGCCATTTACGGCCCCATGTGGTTGCCCCTACAGGTTATTTTACATTGTTTAAAATGACAAGATACGTAATCCGTTCTAAATATCTTCCAGTTTTTCCCCTTTCCATTTATCGTCCGGATCTCCGTTTTTATCCCCTTCCCACTGTTCACACTTAAAGGTTGTGTAATCATCTGAGATGGAAAATACAAATTTGCCTGAGTCCTTCGGGGCTTTATAAGACGGAGCCTGAGACCAGGTACCTTCAACAGTCTTTCCGTCCTGTGACAGAGTTCCATCTATCTTACCATTTTTCTTTTCATAATTACCTGAAACATGATTATTCTGGACTGTCATAACTAAAATTCCCCGGTCTGTATCCCACATGCCGGAAAAATTATCCGATGTTTCCGGAACCCTTCTGGCAATCAAATTCCACTCATCCTCATTGTTACCATGCCATGTTCTTCCTGTAAAACTATTACCGTCATCTGAAAGTTGCATTGTAAACCTTCCTGCATTAAAACCCGGGCCTATAGATGGGGACACAAACCAGTTTCCATGAAGATTTTGACCGTCATCGGAAACAATCCCGTTAAATTTACCGGCATCGGTTCCAAAGGTACCTGATGTATAGCTTCCCTCCACTTTTATAGTCATGAGTCCCACATTGGTATACCACTTACCGTTAAAGGTATTTTCCTGTGAAACTACGCCTGAACTGATAAAATAAAGAAAGAATGCACATAAAATTATAACAGTATTTTTTTTCATAAAAAACCTCCTGAAAATATTTTTACTATGAATTTTAGTTTAAGCAAATATTATGCCAGAAAAATTGCAATTTAGCAAATTTTTATTTTTTATGTTATAATCAGTGAACAGTATATATAGTTAGTTTCACAACAATCCATAATTAAGAAGGGGTAAGTAGTAAATAGTGATTAATGTCTTATTCTTTTCACTTTTCACTTCTCACTTTTCACTCTAATAAGTTATGAAATACACTATAAAATAAATTTTATGAGGAGGGTTTTATGAAAACGAAAAAATTTCTGTCTATTTTATTAATAATATTCTGTATATGTTTAGCAGGGCCGGCTATGAGTGAAGATAATATCCCGGGAAGCTTGAATCAGAGTCAGATGAATTCCCGTCTTACAGAAGAACAGAAACAGCAGTTAAAAGCTAAAGTAGAGGAAATGAAAGAGGCAGGAGCTTCACAGGAAGAAATAAAATCTGCTGTTCGAGAGCTTTTTAAAAGCTGGGGCATTAAACCGCAGAACCAGGGTAATCAATCCCCCGGAAGAAATGTTCGAGGGAACCTTACAGAGGAACAGCAACAGATGGTAAAAGCTAAAATAGAAGAAATGAAAGCGGCAGGAGCTTCACAGGAAGAAATAAAATCTGCTGTTAAAGACCTCCTGAAAAGCCGGGGTATTACACCACAGAACATCGGTAACCAATCTCAAAGAAGAAATTGGATGGATAACCTTACAGATGAACAGAAAAAGGAATTAAAGTTTACTGTTGAAGCTATGAAAAATGACGGAGCTTCATGGGAAGAAATAAGAACTGTTGTTAAAAGCATGTTGAAAGACTGGGGAATTACACCATCGCAGAGCCAGGATAATCAATCTCAAAAAAGAGAATTAATGAGCCAGCTTACAGAGGAACAGAGGCAGGAATTAAAATCTACTGTCGCAGAAATGAAGGAAGCCGGTGTTTCACAGGAAGAAATAAAAGCCGTTGTAAAAAAAATGTTAAAGAAATGGGGCATTACAATAAAACCTCCGGAACAATCTGACAGTAAAAAATAGAAAAATAATTTTTCTAACGTCATAAGTTTTTAATGAGTGATGCGTAATATCTCCGTCCATTACATATTACGCATCACTCATATTGCTCTAAAGGATGAGAACCTATTCTTCTCCTCCCCCTTCCCCATTCACCCTTCTCATATAAATGTAAGGAAATACCTTGATCTGAAAAAAAAAATAAATTATAATAACCAGATAAATTTTCCAGATTGTTTTTGAAAGGAGAAAATATATTATTATGGAAGTTCAATATTACGATTGGTACAGTCACAGAGTAGGTATGAACATGGGCGTACTTCGCATAGGCAGATGGGGGCCTGCTATGATTTATTTCCCTACCTGTGGCGGTAAACATGGAGAAATAGATTACTACAGACTTCAGGAAGATGCAGCTCCCTGGATTGAAAACGGAAACATGCAGTTTTTTGCCATAGATTCAATCAATCAGGAAAGCTGGTATAACAGAGATATACACCCGGCTGACAGGATGAACTGGGCTACCGGTTATGAAGGATATATAGTACACGAACTTGTACCATTTGTGAGAAATATGACTCACAATCCATTTGTAGGATGTATGGGCGCAAGCTTCGGCGGATACAATGTTACCAATTTATTCCTGAAACATCCTGATTGTTTTCAACTGGCAGTTTCCATGTCAGGACTCTTTGACATAAGGCAGTATCTCGGAAATTACTACGATACGAACGTATATTTAAATAACCCTGTAGATTATATACCTGGCCTCTCAGATCCATGGTTTTATAATATGTACAACAACTCATCTCTCCTCTGGATGTTCTGCGGAGAAAATGATATATGCAAAGGTGATAATGATCATTTCCACCATCTTTTAAGTGCAAAAGGTATAAGACACTGGTATGATGTATGGCCTGCACCATGTGACCATCATGAATACTGGTGGAAAAAACAACTGCCTGTAGTACTTGATAAATTTTACAACTGGTAATGTTAAAAAAAACTGTAAATAAATAATAGAAGTTTTTGCACACTATTCTATTTGTAATCTTTATATAAATTGACTTTTTTAAATAAAAGGCAGCAGGTAACTGGAATATAAGTATTTTTCTTCTTCCCATCACCTGTTGCTTTATTTATTAAATAAAATTCCTATGCATTTATATTAAAATTTAATACATTTACTGTTTACTTTTTAAAAATATATGTGATAATAATATATATAAACATATATTTTCATGGCTCATTATGAAATAACCTTATCATGTTTACAGTGTTTAAAACACGCAATATATATAGTTTTTGTAAAAATTGTACAGGTTATATTCTTCCAGTCTCTTAAAATATTGGAGGCAAGAAATTGGCAGTAAGACATTCTTATAGAGGCTTTACTCTGGCAGAAGTAGTGTTAGCAGTCGGCATTATGGGAGTTATTATATTATTAATAAGCAGTGTTTTTATTTCCGGTTTATATAATATTAAAAAAAGTAAGTATAGAATTACTGCTCTCAATATAGTAGATAAAAAATTAAGTGAGTTAAAAAATCTGCCATTATCTGACAATATAATCCCTGCAGATGATATAAATTCTTCTATTTATGGGGCAGACACTGTGACAGGTAATCTCACCTGGGGAAGTTCATCTACTGATATAACAGTCCAGGGAAATGAACATATAAATAATATACCATACAGATATACGATAAATATAAGTGAATATAATAATCCTGCTGATGATCCGAATAATATTAAAAAAGTAAATATAGAAGTAAAATGGAAAGATCCACAGGGTGGAGAAAAGTCAGTAAGAACTATAACATTGCTGGCAAGGCCTAAAAAAATCTATTAAGGAGAAAGATTGGAATTTCATGATATTGTTTAAAGAAAAAGGTCACACTATTCTTGAAATGGCTATGGTAGCAGCAGTTTTTTCTCTTTTTCTTGTATTTATGTATGCCACTTTTGATATGGGACTTAAAAGCTGGCAAATTGGTTCAATAAGAAGTGAATTACAGCAGAGTGCCGAAGTTGCTATAAAAAGAATAATAAAGGATCTTACCTGTACAAATATGTCATCACTGGTAATAGGACCATCAGGAGAATATATAGCTTTTGAAAGTCCAATCAGTATTACAACAAGAGATTTTGTTTATGATCCCAATAATGGTTTACCTGAATGGCAGGGTCATATTATTTATTTTACTCTTCCGTCGGATAAAGATGGTATAGTTTTATATAGAAAATATATAAACAGAGGAGCAGGCAAAGCAAATATAAACCCTTTATCACTGCCATCTCCAATAAATACGTCTACTTATCTTGTGGCAGATGATGATGCCAGGGTAATGGCCAGAAATCTGAAAAGTATAAATTTTAATAAATATGGTTCAAATATAACTGTTACTATAAAATATATTAAAGATATCAGGAAAAATGCCAGTGTTAATTTCTCTGCTCAGGGAAAAGGTATTGAAGAATTCGAGCTTATATCTTCTGTTATACCTAAAAATTAATCACATGGAGGTAATCTTATGAAAAAGATAATAAATTCAAAAGGATTTGCTCTCGTATCTGTCCTGCTTCTTGCCACAATATTTACAATGTTGACTACATCAATGCTATATATAAGCACCTATCACCTTCAGTTAATAGGAAATGTTGAAGTCCAGTCAAGAGCAATGAAGGCAGCAGAAGCAGGAGTGGAGTTTACTATAGCAAAGCTTAATGATTCCGGCGCATGGGGACTTTATGACTCAACAAGCGGAAAATGGTCAGGAGGAACATCTACCGGTCCACCTGAAATAAATGTTAAATTTCCGGAAACAGAAAGTGAATTTTATATTACTTTTGATAATACCCAGACAAAATACATGTATTCCTATAATAATCTTTTTGAACCCAATAGCTTCCCCAGAGTTACTCCTGCAGGTAAATTTATACCACCATACTGTCTGGATGTAATAGTTTATGGCAAATGTAAAGGGACAACGAAAATACTTCGTGTTTTACTTACAAGAGACGATATATTTCCATATACACTGAATGCTGATGGAAAAATTATGCTAAGAGAGGCAAATACACGTATAAAAGGGGAAAATATTTCAGGTTCAGGGAGTAGTAAATCTCCCGGGAAAGCTCATTCCAACTGGAAAGACCCTGATCCGAATGAACCAAGTATTATAAAGGGTTCAAATAATAAACTGTCTACAAACAAAGGATTTTTCTCTGCAAGCGGAAAAGTATTTTCTGACTCGGTAGATCCAAACAGTTATGATTGCGTAAGAAATGAGAATATTGAAACAAAAGCACAGATAGGCGAATTAAACATAGCACAGATTATAAATGAAAACAAAGGGAAAGCAGATATAACAATAGGTCCCGGAGAGGTAAACATTATTAAGAGAGAATGGGAGGAAGAAAATGAAAAGGGGAAAAAAGAAAAACATACAGAATTTGACCTTGAAGGACTTCCTGCCGGTTCCTATGAAATAGATAAAAAAACAGGGCTTGTAACCATATTAAAAGATATTTACGTTTCAGGCACTATGAACTATGATACACAGAAAGATAAATGGATAGGAGATACTTCTGTACACAGTGAGTCCCTTTATTTTAAAAGATCTGATGATACAATATTTACAGGTGACAGTATATATGATGAAATATATGGCACAACAGAGATTACATCACCTTATACGGCTCAATATGCGAAGGTAGACCTTAACGGCCACAGTATCTATTCAAATTCTCATTTAATTATGGGTGTACAACTCATAGGACAGGGTTCTATGATAACTACAGGTAAATTATCCTATCTGCAGGGTTCTACATGTGACAATATAGTAGCCGTCAGCGGAGATGATCTTACTGTAGAACTGTCAAAAGATACTCCTACCTATCATGCGAAAGGACTTTTCTACAGTAATGACGATATAACAGTAAAGCCAATAGCAAATAACAGTCCACTGAACGCAACATCAACAGGTACAAGTATCCGTAATATCTATACTATTACAAAAGGTAAATCTGCTGGAAGCAATATGAGAGTCGGCAAAATAACAGGTTATGAACAGGAAGAAGACGAAGATGGAAAGCCTAAAGACGGAGATCCCATATGGGAAGGCTGTACGATTGTTATGGCAAGAGTGGAAGAAGATACAGGCAACAGTCATATAATTATAAAACCACGAACTATTCTTACGGCAGGTAAAATTGAACTGACTTACAATGGTAAAGTCATAGATTTCGGGTCTCTTGATCTGGCAGTCAGGGAAAAAGTCGGTTTCCCCGGTACATATGAAATAGGGGTCATGGATTCTTCAGGAACCATTACATGGGGCACTTCTGCCACACTTGTTACAGGTTTCCCCGGAAATCTGAATAACAGTGAATTTGCAGATATGGGGAAAAATTTCGGAGAAACTTTTTATAATAATACAGGCGTAGGAGCAGATCTTTACATAGAAGGATGTCTTGTCTCTCATAATTATAATATTACAGGCGACTATGACGAATGTATAAACAGTCTGGAATTAGATAGTGGAGACAGAGACGGCATAATGGATATAACGTACAATAAAAATAGTTATATAAATAAAATTAGTAATATAAGAGGATATAACCTTGGTGTAAGAATAATAAGCTGGCAGGAAATAAAATAAAGACGTAACGCGTGACATGTCACGCGTTACTATTATTATTTTCCCCAGTCTCTCAGGGCTTTCAAATTTTCTATTGGTGTTGAAACAGGATAGGTACAGCCTGCACCAAGAATCCATCCCCTTCCGCCTGTACCATCATATGCATCTTTTGCTTCTCTGACACAGTCTGATGTAGTGCCTTTAACTATAGTAGTTCTATGATTTATTCCTCCCATAACAACGCCTTTTACAAGATCCTTACCATCTTTAAGAGACATATTTGTTTTATCGCATGAATCCCAGTGAAAGCCATGGACAGGATAATCGGCCATTTTTTGAAGCATATTATTCCCCTGACAGACATGGAGAATATTAAAAGGACAGTCTTTTACAATTTTAAGTAACCTCATATCATAAGGACGGCAGAATTCATTGAATTGTTCCTCTGTAAAATAGTCAGCACTTGCCCAGTACCGTGTCGCATAAAACACACCTGAAATACCTGTATTAAGTGCTTCGTCCATAAATTTTTCAAAGGTACATGTTATATTATTCAATACCCTGTGAATTATATCCTTATGATTCGTTATATGGTCTCTTAAAACATCAATATTCTTTACCAGTTTTAAAATAACAGCAAATGGAGTAAAAACAGTCATTACAAAAAATAATTCTCTGCCCATAGACTTATTGATAAGATGAAGTGTATCAAGCTGTTCTCTGAGAACGGCACTGTCGAGAGGGTCGATAACCGTTATATGCTCGTAATCATCAGGCGTATTTACAGGATAATATAATTGCTTAGGTTTTGTCACGCCATCTCTGTAAAATTCATATTTCGTTCCCCATACTTCATCATGATAACTTTCTCTGAAGTTTACCTTGATAAAATCCCAGTCCATTTGTTTCTGATAATCCACCATTATACGGGCAAGACTTTCTGCATCTGTTTCATATTCGTAGAAATGTCTCCAGAAACTTGCCGGAATTCTGTCAGTTTTTTCCTTATTAAGAACGGCAAGTATTCGCTCTTTTTTTGTCATTTTCATAAAAACAACTCCTTAATATATCGTAACGCGTAACGCGTTACGCGTTACACGAGGTGAAACGTTATTATATATCGTAATGAGTGATCCGGATAAAGTATTATGTCACAGAAAAGATTTCAGGCTCTTAATCTTACTGTAACCTTCCATCCTATGGCACCAAAGAAGACGCCCCAGAGAGAGTAAAAAATTATTATAATGAAGAAAAGTAGGAAGACACAACTTTTATCAATATTAAAAAAAACTGATGCTTTATCAGTAAGAGTTCTCAGAGCAACAAAAAAGCCTTCCCCGCCAATGAGACCGACTACTATAAGTTTCTGGCATAAAGCCCATATATTTGCAGCCACTGCTCCAATAACTGTTCCTGTTATATTAAAACCTGTAATATTCATAACAATCTCCATTAATAGAGCTTCTATAAATATAGCAAAAGCAGCATTTATATTCCACCCGAACAGAATTTTAATAACTGCACTTATAAAACCTATTATGATAATACTTCCTCTTATGGGAACAGCTTTTTTACCTGTTATATAGACTATACAGTTAAACCCGATCATTACATTTCCGGTAAAATAAAAATTGAGGGCATGAAAATAATTTCCAAGAGTAATTTCAATTACTCCGTTTATTGCTGCAAGAAGGGACATAAGAACCATCTGTTTTGTAGTAAAGTTCATTTTAATTCTCCTTTCCAGTAACGGGAGGACTGATAATTTCTCATCAGACCCTGCGGCTATTTTTCATAGTTTCAGCAGCAATTCAAAAAACGTTAGAAAAAATAGCTCGGAGATAAGTCTAACCTGTTTCATATTCAATGACACAAAAAAAAATCCTTCTAAATTATTATAGAATGAATTGCTAACATTTTGTTTACATATTTCTATTGAAACTATACAGACTGAATTCTATAATAAAATACAAAGATATTTTAAGGTGACCGGGAGGATTCCAGATTGCTCTATAAGTCCTTCAGAAAATATTTTCTATATTATAAAATTTAATTATTGACTTTTACTTCACATTTTGATAATTTGAGTTATTAATATATTACCTGTCCATGGAAAAGGTCAGATTATGAAAGGCATATATGAATTCGAAAGATTATGATGTAATTATTACAGGAAGCGGTTTCGGCGGAGCTTCAGCAGCCTACACCCTGTCTAAAGCCGGTTTTAAAACCCTTGTCCTTGAAAGAGGAGATTATGTAAAAGGAGACGAGAAAGACTGGGATCCGAAAGAAATCCTTGTTGATAAAAGATATAAAGGTGACAGTCCCCTTCTGGTAAAACAATATAAAGATAAAATATTTAAAGAGCTCTACCATAATGAAGTAGTGGGAGGAGCTTCCGTATTTTACGGCGGTGCAGTCATGAGAATGAGAGAACAGGACTTTCACTCATGGCCTGTAAAATATCCCGATTTTGAGCCATATTATACAAAAGCGGAAGAACTGC
>DAIOEN010000090.1:0-27679 GCA_036746235.1 Vulcanimicrobiota bacterium
ATTCTGACGGAGATTTCAGTAAACACATAAAATTACTGTGGCAGAAACTGGAAGATGAGTTTATATGAGAATCGTGAAGAGTGAAGAGTGAAGGGTGAAGAGAGGATAAGTTTTCATTCTTCATTGTAACCACCCGGTCATGACTGTTAGTAACAAATGAATAGTTTACCTCGTGTCACGCGTCACGATTCCAATAAAGGAGGTGAATTAATATGCCAGGTTTTGACGGAACAGGCCCTGCAGGAATGGGGCCGAGAACAGGAGGGTGCAGAGGTTTTTGTCCCCCTCCGGGATATAATTCTCAGTGGTTCGGAGCAGGAAGGGGAGGGAGACCACGGGGCGGCGGAAGAGGCCGTGCATGGGGCGGCGGAAGAGGCATGAGATATGCCTACAGACAGCCATTGGATCCTGATTTTTATGGAGAATATGTTCCTCCAAGACAGGAAGATGAAAAAGAATATCTGGAAAAACAGACCAATTCTCTGGAAAACCAGATAGCTTACCTGCAGGAACAGGTTAATGAATTAAATAAACGACTTGACGAATTGAAAAAAACTGAATAAAGAACGGGGAGGAGAGTAGTCCTTTAAGGCTACTCTCTCTATTGTCATTATTATACTATGGAGGCGACCTATGGATCAACAGTGTAAAACATGTAATTTTCAGCAGGGATGTACTCATGAAGGACATCCTGATGACAGATGCATGGAAGAGATTATTCGTAAAGACAGGTTAAATAAGATAGGAAAAAAACTGCTTGTTATGAGCGGTAAGGGAGGTGTCGGCAAGACAAGCGTGGCTGTTAACCTTGCTGTGGCATTAACTATGAGAGGTAAAAAGGTGGGACTTCTGGATATAGATATTCATGGCCCCAATATACCGAAAATGGTAGGACTTGAAGGGAGAAGACTTGCCGAACCGTCAGGCGAACTTTCTCCTTTATTTATTCCTCCTTCTCTGAAAGTTATGTCTATAGGATTTTTACTGGAAAAACCAAAAGAAGCAGTTATATGGAGAGGACCCCTTAAAATGCGTATCATTGAACAGTTTCTGACTGAAGTTACATGGGGTGAACTGGATTATCTTCTTATAGACGCACCACCGGGAACAGGAGATGAACCTCTTACCATAGCACAGCTTATACCGGGGGCAGAAGCCATAATAGTAACTACAGGCCAGGAAGTATCACTTCTGGATGTGAGTAAATCAATAACCTTCTGTCATAGAACATCTATGAAGATAGCAGGAATCATCGAAAATATGAGTGGCTTTTCCTGTCCTCACTGCAGTCACGAGATAAATTTATTTAAAACAGGTGGCGGAGAAAAACTGGCAATGGAAGAAGGTATAAGATTTCTTGGTAAAATTCCTATAGATCCTGAAATAGTTAACTGCGGAGACAGCGGTAAAGCTTATGTAAAAGAATATCCTCATACTAAAGGATCTGATGTATTTAAAAAAATAGCAATAGAACTGGGGGCAGAATAATATGAATCTTAATGTTGTAATCAGGGGCGGAGGAGATCTTGCTACAGGAGTTGCTCACAGATTATTTAAATCAGGTATGAAGGTTATTATTACGGAAGTTGCGGAACCTCTTGTTATAAGAAGAACTGTTGCATTTGCATCTGCCGTATATGAAGGTGAGTTTACAGTAGAAGGTGTAACTGCAAAATTTCAGAAAACAGAACCTGTTTTTACAAATGAATTTATTCCTTTAATAGTTGATCCTGAATGTTCCGTATGGCACAGATTGAAACCTGATGTAATAGTAGATGCCATTATGGCAAAAACCAATAAAGGAACTTTTAAGTATATGGCACCTGTCGTTATTGCACTGGGCCCCGGATTTAATGCCGGTACGGATGTGCACAGAGTCATAGAAACACAGAGAGGTCATTATCTTGGAAAGATTATAGATGAAGGTTTTGCAGAAAGTGATACAGGTATACCGGGTGAGATAGGTGGCTGTTCTTCTCAAAGGATTATCAGAGCACCGGAAGATGGAATTTTTACTTCGGAAAAACAAATAGGTGATACAGTGAAAGAAGGAGATATACTCGGAAAAGTAAAAGACCTTGAAGTAAAAACAAATATTTCAGGTGTTGTACGAGGGCTTATAAGAGATGGTATACATGTTACGAAGAATTTAAAAATCGGAGATATAGATCCCAGGGGAAGAAAAGAATTTATCTATACTATATCGGATAAAGCAAGAGCTCTGGGGGGAAGTGTCCTGGAAGCTATTATGAACTGCTATTCAGACAGGATCATATTTTTTGAAAAATAATTTTTTTATAATAATGTATTACTGATAACGTTAAATATGCCATTGATGACCTGAGCATAAGCATTTAATAAAGGTTTTCCTCCCGTGACGTGTGACGCGTTAAGCGTCACGCGTCACGGGAGCAACTATGTATTATTTATACTCACCACAGTAGAAAGGATATGATATTATGCCTGTATACGAATATAAATGCAGAGACTGCGGGAAAATAAGCGAATTTTTGGACAAGGAAAAAAAACGTGAATGTACTGTCTGCGGAGGTGTAAACCTTGAAAAACAGTTTTCTGCTTTTTCTGTAGTAAATAAAGGTTCTGAACATAAGGAAAGGAGTTGCTGCGGCATGACAGAACCATGTGACAGTCCGAAAAGATGTTGCGGTAAATAAGAACAGATGAATATAAATTTTAAATGTCTTGAATGTGCGATCCACAATTTTATTAAATTACTTGATGAAAACAGGGTTGATTCTGCATTACAGAAGACTGCCATGAAGGATTTTTTGTCTTATCTGTCCAATCTTGATTTTTCACTTTCTCCACCTGTTATGTCCAAATATTATCATAAAGGAATAAGGGAGCTTCTTCATAATGATGATCCATATTATGAGAAAAAGAGATTTTATAACAGAAAAATTCTTTCTGAATATGATAATTTTCTTTCACTTATAAGAAAGACAGATAATCCTTTGAGAGCTTCATTTATGCTGACACTTGCCGGAAATATTATAGATTTCGGGCCGAACCAGGATTATGATATAGAAGAAACACTTTACAATTCATTAAATCAACCCCTTGTAATAGATCATTATGATAATTTAATAAATGATATCTCCGGCGCTTCTCTCGTATTATATGTACTGGATAATGCAGGAGAGATTGTTTTTGATAAACTCTTTATAGAAAGACTTGTAGAGCTTAATATGGTAGATAGAGAAAAAATCGTTGCTGTAACAAGGGGAACACCTGTTATCAATGATGCCACCATGGAAGACGCGAAAGAAGTGGGGCTTACGAAATTAGTTAAGGTAATTGATACGGGCGACTGTGCGCCGGGAATTATTCTTGAAGATACATCGGAAGAATTCAGAACATATTTTAACTCTGCCGATCTGATTATATCAAAAGGTCAGGGTAATTATGAAACACTTCAGAGAGTCAACGGTAAGAATATTTATTTTCTCTTTATAGTAAAATGTCCTTTTATTGCAGATATATTAAAAGTTTCCAGAGGATCTTTTATATGTATGAAACATGGAGAAATTTCATTATAAACTTTTATTACAGAGGAAAATGAAAATTGTATAATCTGACCTGTTCTTATGGTAAATGCAATTTTCAGGAGAACATATATGAATATTTTTGGTCCTGTACCTTCACGACGTCTGGGAAGAAGTCTGGGTATCAACATCATACCTTATAAAAACTGTTCTTATGACTGTGTTTACTGTCAGGTAGGAAGGACACCATGTAAGACTGCAGAGAGAAAAGAATTCTACAGAGCTGAAGATATTTTTAAAGAGGTAAAGAGTAAGCTTGAAGAATTGAATAAAATCGGAGAAAGAGTGGATTTCCTCACCTTTGTATCTCACGGTGAACCTCTTCTGGATATAAATTTAGAAAGAGAAATAGAGCTTTTAAAAAGATTTGATATTAAAATTGCTCTTATAACAAATGCTTCTCTTCTGAATTATTGTAAACATGAAGCCCTGAAAGATATAGACTGGATTTCTTTAAAAATAGATACCGTAAGAGAAGATATATGGAGAAAAATCAATCGTCCCTGTGATGAACTTGATTTAAAGAAAATCCTTGAAGGTATAATTGACTTTTCACAGACATACGGTAACCTGTTAAATACAGAGACAATGATTGTGAAAAATCTGAATGACAGGGAAGAAGATCTTCTGTTACTCGCAGATTTTCTTGGTAAAATTAACCCTCATAAATCCTATATTTCTGTTCCCGTAAGACCGCCTGCGGAAAAGTGGGCGGAAAAACCTGATGAAGAAATAATGCTCATAGCCTATAATATATTAAAAGAGAAAGTTTCATCGGTAGAATATCTTACAGGCTATGAAGGGAATTCTTTTATTTCATCAGGAAGTGTAAAGGAAGATCTTCTTTCCATAACATCTGTTCACCCTATGAAAGAAGAAGGAGCAAGACAATTTCTTTCTTCAAAAAACACAGACTTCCATGTTGTAGAAGAACTTCTGGAAGAAAATTTACTTGTACAGATAGAATATAACGGAGAATATTTTTATAAAAGGAGGTTTCTATAAGTATGAAAAAACACATATTAAATTTCTGGATTGATTTTACATCTTTTATAGCTCTTTTAGCCATATCCTGTACCGGCTGAATTCTTTACTATATATTGCCTCATGGTTCAGGAGGCAGAAGGTTTCTTTTCCTGACAAGGCATCAGTGGGGAGATATGCATGTCCTTTTTGCCGTAATATTTCTCACCGGCATGATTATTCATTTTTATCTGCACTGGGACTGGATAAAGAAAATGTTTTATCAGTGCTTCATGAAAAAATCATGTAATGATATGGAGGAAATACAGTGAATTTAATCGGAAAGAGGTTGTTTTATATTGGTAAAAACTTTACGGGCTATGGAAAATGATCATTGTATTATATGCGGTCAGAAAAATTCCGAAGGCCTTATGATAAATTATGATATTCTTCCGTCAGGGAGGATTTTTGCTCAATGGACACCTTCTGTTAAACATGAAGGTTTTAAAGGAATAATTCACGGAGGTTTACTCAGCACAGTAATAGATGAAGCTATGTCAAAATCTATTATAGCACAGCATATAGAAGCTCTGACTGTAGAACTGAAAGTCAGATTTCATCACTATGCTGAACCTGACGAATTATTGAATATCCACGGATGGATTGTCAGTAAAAATAAAAGGAAAATTCTTACAGAAGGTATTCTGGAAACATACTCAGGTAAAGAAATCGCCCACGGTTGGGGAACTTTTCTTATTATTCCTTAGAATATTAACGATTACCTTTTGCAATACCAGGGTTTTCATTATAATATTTTCTGTGTACAATTCATCTGGATTATTATAGATTTTATTATTATTTTCTATTGTTTTTTTCTTTATACCGGTTTTACCCCCGGCAGGGTAGGGGTGCCTTCCGGTGCTGCTATGGGAAAGGTAAGTATGACGATGCCGGGGGAACTGTTTATTCTTGAGTATCTTTACATAAAACAAAAAATATTGTAAAATTACACCGTATAGGCATAGAAAATTATGAAAAATCAGAAATATATCTTATTATTTTTAGTAATATTACTTCTTTTACTTCCTTTTCAGACTGTAAACCACAGTCACAGTAGTATTGATAGTAACAATGATTGTTCTGCATGCCAGTGGCTGCAGATTTTCTATACCATTTTTATTGTCTCTCTATTTTTATTTAAAATCATTTTTTTCTTACAATTTTTATTTATAGAGGAGTTATTTCTTAATCCGCTGTTTTTCTCTCCTGTCTACTCCATAAGAGGCCCTCCTGTAAAATTATTTTCCTCAATGTAACTTCCTGGTAAGATAGCAGATAATTTAGCAACTGGAAGTTTTATCGTGACGTGTAAAGCGTAAGCATGACGGGCCACGACATAATAATCAGTATTGTATTTATCATTATAAGCACTCAGTAATCTATAATTTTACTAACTAAGTACCGTCACAGGTAAAAGGGTATCCGAAAAAGCTTCTGCCTGGCAGGCTCTGGAGAAGAAAAATTAGTTTTTTATATAGTATTAAAAATCAAATAAGGGTTAATTTATTGTCTGTAAAACAAATTATATAAGGCAAATTATTTTTCTTCGTAAGAGCCTGTCAGGCAGAAGCTGCTAAAATGGTTACTAATTTACCTGGTGCGGTACTAAGGGACTGTAAAAAAATAACATGTCACATTATTAAGCAGTTATTATCTTCGCGTCACGCGTTACGCGTTACGCATCACAATACAATCTATAACTATGATGTAGTTATTTTTTTACAACCACTAAATAAGGAGGATAATTTATGTTTTCCAGGATTTGTATTATTCTTTTCTTTATTGTAATTTTTCCTTTGAATGTTTTTGGTTTCAGTGAACATATGGAAAATGATATTGAAGAAAAGATAACATTAACAGAATTAAAGTACAACGCTAAAATTTCAAAAATAAAAGCTGATATTCTCTGTCTTGAAGATAAAAAAGATGAAGAAATAACTTCATCGAATGAAAAGAAAGGTACAGAAGATTTAGAAAAAAGAATAAAAGAACTTGAAGCAAAACTTGAACAGACTACTAAAGACTATGAGACTCAATTAAATGCCCTTAAATCCTCTCTGGAGGAATTAAAAAAGGAACAGCAGTCTCTTACGGATAAAGTAGAAATAAATCAGGCTCTTCAGCAGGTGACACCTGAACCTGAAGAAAGTTCAGAGCCTCCTGCACGTCAGGCCTATCAATCACAGAACCCGGATATCAGTGTTGTAGGAGATATATTATTTTCCAATGTAGATGCTTCAACTCAGGGTCTTGTCCCTCACGATCTGACATCTCATGATCATAGAATTCAATCTTCCCACAGTACATCAGAGGAACATCATCACAGCACAAATGATCTTCAATTGAGAGAGCTTGAACTTGCTTTTCAGGGAGTTCTCGATCCATATGCAAGAGGCGATGTATTTCTCGGTATCCATGCAGGAGAATTACATTTAGAAGAAGGTTATATGACTCTTTTAAATCTTCCCGGTTCACTTCAGTCCAGACTGGGTAAATTCAGAGTTAATTTTGGAAGAGCAAATACAATGCACAGACCGGGATATTATCTTGTAGATTATCCGAATATGGTAAAGAATTTCCTCGGTGAAGAAGGTCTTGCTTCAGTTGGAGCAGATGTAAGTGTTCTTCTTCCTATAGATACATATGTGGAACTGAGCGGTCAGGTTACGAACGGTGCCGAAGGCAGTCCGACTTTTGCCGAAGAAGGTAATTATATTTATCTCGGTCATTTAAAGACTTTTTTTGAGTTGAATGAAAATCATTCTCTCGAAATAGGAGGAACCTATGCAAGAGGCAAATGTGATGTGGAACTTGATCTTTTCAATGATCTTGCAGGTTTTGACGTAACGTACAGATGGAATCCTACTGATAATCCTTACACTTCTTTTTTATTACAGGGTGAGGCAATCTTCAGCAGAAGGGATCTTCATGAAACTGATAATAAATTGAAAAGCTGCGGTTATTATCTCTTCGGCCAGTATCAGTTTTCAAGGCGGTGGTATCTTGGTCTGAGATATGACTATTCTGAATTCCCTTATAATGACAGAGAATATGAAAGAGCCTATTCGGCAGCTATTTCTTTCTGGCCAAGTGAAGCTACCAGATTCAGACTTCAGTATACACATACTGATAGAACCTTTGGTGATGAGAGTAATTCTATCTTTTTACAGACTACTTTTACTCTCGGTCCCCATAAACACTAACGGTTATGACCGTTTCAGTCACAACGAAGTATGAGAATCTGTTACTCCCGTCACGCGTTACGCGTTACGATTCTCATATAAATAATTAAATGGAGGTAAGATAAATGAAACATTTAACCACTTTTTTAATGATCTTTTTACTCTGTATTGCAAGTAAAACGGAGGCAAAACTCAAAGTAATAGCAACAACAACAGACATGGGAGCCCTTTCTTCTGCTGTGGGAGGAGATAAAGTAGAAGTTATATCTCTCGGCAAAGGATATCAAAATCCTCATTCCGTTCAGGCAAAACCCAGTTTTATGGCAAAAATGCAGAATGCAGATGCCTTTGTTAAAGTAGGTCTTGACCTGGATATGTGGGGTGATGCTCTTATTAACGGAAGCAGAAATGAAGATATATATCTTGGTTCTCCCGGGCATATTGATGCTTCAATAGGCTGTGAAATACTGGAGATACCTACTGTAAAGCTGGATAAATCACAGGGGCATATTCATATATATGGAAATCCCCATTACTGGCTTGACCCTTTAAACGGAATAAAAATTATGGATAATATCTGCAAAGGATTCAGTACAATAGACCCTGATGACGCAGGTTATTTCAAAGCCAACAGGGAACAATATAGTAAAGAGATAAAGAAATGTCTTCAGGGATGGTTAAAACAGATGGAGCCATATAAAGGAAGAAAGATTGTAACATATCATGATAGCTGGCCTAATTTTGCAAAAAGATTTGGTCTCGATATAGTGGGCTATATTGAGCCGAAACCGGGAATACCTCCGACGGCAAATGATATAGCCAAACTTATAGGTGTAATGAAAGAAGAAAATGCAAAAGTTATTATAATAGAACCATATTTCAGTGATCAGGTACCGAAACTTGTGGCAGAGAAAACCGGTGCCACTGTTCTTGTTCTGCCTCCTTCTGTCGGAGGTGCCGAAGGTGTCAATACTTATACAGATCTATTTGATTATAATATCAGTAAACTGATTGAAGCTTTTAAAAAATCGTAATGCGTGATATGTAATGCGTGACGGGCAATATCTAAATTACCACCGGTTCTTACAATCGTTCCGTCACGCGTTACGATTCTCATATAAATCGGAAAGGAAGATAAATGGAATATCTCATAGAATTCTCCGGCGTAACACTGGGATACAGGAGTAAAGCTGTTCTCAAAGATCTGAATTTTTTTATAAAAGAAAAAACCTTTCTCGGCCTTGTTGGTGCGAACGGTTCAGGGAAAACAACCATTCTCAAAGGTATTTTAGGGCTTTTAAAACCCATGAAAGGGACTATTAATTTTAATAAAAAAGGACTTTCTTTCGGTTATGTTCCTCAGAGAGAAACTATAGATGAAATATATCCTCTCGATGTTTTTGATATAGTTCTTATGGGCAGATATGGCCTTATACCGCCTCTGAGAAGGCCGGGAAAACATGACAGGGACAAAGTTCTGGAAAATCTTTCATATCTGAATATAAAGGATCTTGCAAACTGCCCTTACAGGGATCTGTCGGGAGGCCAGAAACAGAGGGTTCTTATTGCAAGGGCTCTTGTTGGAGATCCTTCAATTCTAATACTTGATGAACCTACAAACGGCATGGATCTAAAAAGTGAAAAACAGATAATGGACCTGGTAAAAATACTTCACAGGGAAAAGAATCTTACAGTTATATTCGTAACACATATATTAAATCTTGTTGCAAATTACTCGGAAGAAATCATTATATTGGATGAAGAATCAATTAAATCGGGAGAAACGGAAAAAATACTGAATAATCAGGTTCTGAGTGAAGTTTATTCACTTGACGTTGAAGTGATACATCATTCGGGACAGACCTTTATTCTTACAGGTGATCATAAATGATAGACATGTTAACATTACCTTTCATGCAGACTGCTCTTGCAGCAAGTCTTCTTATAGGAATTATCTGTTCTTTTATAGGAGTGTATATTGTTTTAAAAAGAATAGTTTTCGTCGGTGCAGCTATAGCCAATATATCTACGGCAGGTATAGCTTTCGCCATTCTCATGGGATTTAATCCGGAGCTTTTCTCTCTTTTATTTGCCGTAGCAGGAGTTCTTCTCTTTTCTATCAGTGTGAGAAAAGGGCAGAAGAAGATACCTGCAGAAAGTATAATTGGTATTGCCTACGGTGTATCCTCTGCACTGGGCATACTTCTTGTGGCAAAAAGTGCTACAGGAGAGTCTCATGTACTTTCTCTTATTTTCGGTAATATTCTCGCTGTATCGGTAAATCAATTAAAAATTATTGCTATTGCTTTTCCTGTCATTCTCTTAATACATTATCTTTTTAACAAGGAATTTCTCTTTACATCTTTTGATACTGAAATGGCTAAAACTCTGGGTATAAAAACAACTCTCTGGGAAATTATTTTTTATCTTACACTCGGAGTGACTATTTCGTTGTCAATCCATGTGGCAGGAGCGCTTCTGACATTTACATATCTGGTCATACCTGCCACTACGGCTCTTATTGTGACAGGTAAATTAAAATTTGTATTTATTTTCTCTGTAATATTTGGTATTATTTCATCCTTTTCAGGTATGTATGTTTCTTATATAATAGATCTGCCGTCAGGCCCGACTATAGTTATTACATCATTTATATTATGTACAGTGATTATAATTATTTCAAAGATAAGGAAAATACTGGCTTAAAACTAAAAGCCATGATTATGAAACCACGGGTCACAAATCATAAAAGGAGTTGATTTTATGATATGCAACAAACTTGTCAGTATGTATTATGACAGAGCGAAAGAAAGAAATATTGCAGATATTCGTATAGGTCTCGGATATACCGCAGTTCTTCTGGATAATGGTAATTGTGGTCTTGCATGGACAGGAACAGGCATAGAAAAGACCTGCTGCAGTCTTATGGAAGATGCAGGTTTTCTTATAGGAAAAAGTGCTGTAGAATTAATACACTTTTATCCGTCTCATAATCCTCTTAAAGCTTCTGTCGGGCTTGCTACGATAAACGGTCTTGCAAATTACGAAAAAACAGGGAAAAAAGAAGGAGATATACTTGAACACCTTAATCTGAAACCAGATGACAGAGTCGGTATTATAGGAGATTTTAAACCTCTTGTTAAAGAGATAGAAAAGGTTACAGAGAAGATTTTTATTTTCGAGAAAAATTTTTCAAACAGTAAATACTTTATCCCGGAAACAGAAATATCTAACATTTTACCTGACTGCAGTGTAGTGCTCATTACCGCTACAAGCCTTGTAAACAAAACCTTTGAACCTCTTATTGAACTTATAAAAAATGTTCCTCACTGTGCCATGCTGGGGCCATCGACTCCTCTTGTTCCGGCTTTTTTCTCCGATAAAAATATAAGAATTTTATCAGGAGTTCAGGTGATTGATACGGACAGAGTTCTTAAAGTTGTAAGTCAGGCAGGAGGTATGAAGAGTTTTAAAGATTTTGTGAAAAAGGTCAATGTTTTTATATAAATTGAGAGTATAGAAAATTTAATTATTGACCGGGATTTATAGGATTTATGGGATTACCAGGATGATAAATAGAATTACTTTACTTGAATTTTCTAATCCCGGTAATTCTTTAATCCCGAAAATCCCGGTCAAAAATAAGGATTTAGATGAAAATTAAGTAGAGGCGGTTTATCTAAATAATTTGAGACTATTGTTTATGCTCACCAAAGCAGGAAGGTGGATTATATGAATTGCGCCCTCTGTACAATTAAACTCTGTTATAATGGAAAAAATTGCACAGATATAATAAATAATGTAAAAAATCATTATGAAGATGAAGAGAATAATAAAATAATGAAAGCTGCTTCCAGTATAGAAGCTCTTCATTATATGAAAGCCACCAGGCTTGAAGAGGTTATTTTATTTTCAAAAGAAATGTCTTATAAACATCTCGGAATAGCATTCTGTGTCGGATTTTCAGAAGAAGCAAAGATACTTGAAGAGATATTAAATAAACATTTCACAGTTTCTTCTGTATGCTGTAAAGTCTGCGGTATAGATAAAAAGACCTATGATTTAAAACAGATAGATGAACACAGGTTTGAAGCCATGTGCGATCCCATAGGTCAGGCAGAGATTTTGAATAAAGAAAATACTGATCTTAATATAATAACCGGCCTCTGTATAGGTCATGACATACTTTTTACAAAATATTCACAGGCTCCTGTAACTACGTTAATAGTCAAAGACAGAGTCCTCTCCCATAATCCTGCAGGAGCGCTTTATTCCGGCTATTATAAAAGGAAATTTTTATAGATAATAGCCGGTGACACTGGCTCTAATAAGAATATAACAGGACCATAAGATATTTTAAGAGTATAGGAATTTTCGCTCTTAATATTCTACGATAAATTTCTTTTTCCGTTGTATATAAAATCACCTGTCATTTTTAAAACAATCTCTGGATAAATTACCGGGAATATTTGATAATTGAAGAAATATGCTTTATAATATGTAAAATTATAAAAATTAAAAAATATTACAGAAATCAGGAATGGAAACTGATAAAATATAATTTCTTATTTTCTACATATTAAAACCCTTTTATGAAAATACGCAGAAAAACACTTATTGTAATAGTCTCTACATTCATATGTTTAATTACAATCCTTTATATATTCTCAAGAATGATACTTATGGCTGGTTTTATTGACCTGGAGAAAAATACTCTTCGCCAGAATGTAGAGAAGGCGATAAATTCACTGCAGGATGATTATTTATCTGTATCTGCTATTACAGGTGACTGGGCTCCATGGGATGAAACCTATAATTTTGTTCAGACTCCGGATGAAAATTATATCAATGATAATTTTCAGTTCAGTACCTTTCTTAATTTAAGAATTAATCTTATAGTTATTCTTAATTCTTCCGGTAAAGTTGTCTTTTCCAGAGCGTTTGATCTTGAAACATCTAACGAGATACCTGTTCCTGAAGATTTAAATAATTTTCTCCATTATGATTCCCCATTACTGAAGCTTCCTGATGTAAAAAGCAATGTACTCGGTATTATTATGCTCAATAAAATACCTGTAATTATTTCTTCCCGTCCCATTCTAAAAAGTGACTGGAAGGGACCAATTAACGGTACATTGATTATGGGGAGATTTCTTGATGATACAGAACTTAACAGACTCAGAAATGTTACGTTTCTTCCCATTAAAATCTATAACTTTTATGATGTTAATCTACCTCCTGATGTCCGGGAAGGGAAGAATTATTTTTATAAAGAAAACAGTATTTTTATTAAAAACCTTGATGAAAATTATATAGCAGGTTATGCGATGCTAAAAGATATTTATGGGCAACCTGCAATTATATTAAAAGTAGATATGGCAAGAAAAATTTACCATCAGGGAGAGAAAAGTTTATTTTATTTTGCCATCTTTCTTTTGATAGTGACAATAATGTTTGTTATAGTAACTATGTTGCTGTTAGAAGTAGTAATTCTTTCCCGCCTTTACCTGCTGAGTAACAGCGTGGATAATATAAATTTTTTGAAAAATCTTTCTATAAAAAAATTGTTACCCGGACAGGATGAAATTTCTACTCTCGCCTGTGCAATTGATAATATGCTTGACAGAATTGAAATGTCAGTGGAACAGTTAAGACATACCGATAGACTTGCTATCATAGGGCAGTTTGCCTCAGGTATAGCCCATGAACTGAATGAACCAATCGGAAATATACTTGGCTTCGCAGAACTTGCCAGAAAACATCCGTCTCTTCCGGAAGAAACACATGAAGATCTTGAAAAAATAGAAAATGCATCTCTCTATGCAGGAGAGATTGTAAAGAAATTACTTCTTTTCTCCAGACAGATGCCTGTAAAAAAAACTACTGTGCATATCAATCAGATAATTAAAGAGAGCCTTTATTTTTTTGAAGGACGATGTAAAAAAAACAATATAGATCTGATAATTGATATGGCACAGAATATTCCTTCTATTACTGCGGATACCTCTCAAATGACACAGATACTTGTTAATCTGGTGAGTAATGCTATTTTTGCCATGCCCAATGGAGGAAAACTGACAATAAAAACCTGTTCAACAGAAAACTACATATTACTTATTGTAGAAGATACCGGAACGGGTATGGCTGAAGATGTTAAAGAAAAGATATTTAATCCTTTTTTTACAACTAAAGACATTAATGAAGGAACAGGCCTTGGCCTTTCTGTAGTTCATGGTATAGTAACGTCCCATGGTGGTACTATTAAAGTTGACAGTATACCCGGGAAAGGAACAAAATTTGAAATTCAAATACCACTGGATGATAAAAATGAGGTGTAAAGTTGCCTAAAAAAGAACGTATTTTGATTGTTGATGATTCAGCCAATACACTGGAAGTGATTAAGAGAAATCTTATCTATGAGGGGTATGAAGTATTTATTGCTCCCGATGTGAGAGGGGCTCTTAAAGTTCTTGAAGCTATACCTGTTGATCTGGTTATAACGGATCTTCATATGCCAAAAGTAAGTGGTATGGATTTAATAAAGTATGTGAGAGAAAATATCGAAGATACCGAGGTAATAATGATTACAGGTTATGCCTCTATAGAGAATGCAGTCGAAGCAGTGAAAAACGGTGCTGAAGAATATCTGGCAAAACCTTTTAGAGAGAAAGACCTGCTTTCTGCTGTAAGACGTGCTCTGGATAAACTGAAGGTAAGGAGAGTCAGAAATAAATTACAACACACTGTTCATAATCCTTATGGCATCATAGGCCAATCCGGACCAATGAAAAAAATCTTCTGTGATATAGAGAAAGTTGCCTCAATTCCCTCTACTGTCCTTATTTCAGGAGAAAGCGGTACAGGGAAAGAACTTGTGGCCAGAGCAATCCATTATACAGGTTCCCGGTCTTCCGCTCCATTTGTGCCTGTAAACTGTGGTGCTATACCTGAAAATTTGCTTGAAAGTGAGCTTTTCGGACATGTTAAAGGTGCTTTTACAGGTGCAATAGAAACAAAGGCAGGTTTTTTTCAAACTGCTGACGGTGGAACCATATTATTTGATGAAGTAAGTGAGACAAGCCTTTCCATGCAGATAAAACTCCTCCGTGTGCTCCAGGATAAGGAAATTTGCATGGTAGGTTCACAGACTCCGAAGAAGATAGATGTAAGAGTTATTGCTGCGACAAATAAAGATTTACACAGTCTTGTGACAAAAGGCACCTTTAGAGAAGATCTTTTTTTCCGGCTCAATGTAATAACAATTGATATCCCTCCCCTTCGTGAAAGAGGCGACGATATTGTATTGTTAATATATTATTTTACCGATAAATTTTCCAGAGAATTAGATAAACCTGTGCCAAAATTTTCCGACAACGCCATTCAGGTTCTTAAAAGTTATCACTGGCCTGGAAATGTCAGAGAGCTCCAAAATGTAATCAACAGGCTTGTTGTTCTGACAGAAGGAGATGTGATAGAAGTCTCTGATTTGCCTTCTCTTATGCGCTTTTCTGCTCTCAGGGTTACCGACTTTAATAGATCCCTTGAAGAAGTTGAACTGGAATATATCTCCAATGTTCTCTCGGCTGTTGGAGGAAATAAATCTCATGCTGCAGAGATACTCCGTATTGACAGAAAAACACTGAGGGATAAATTGAAAAAAATAGAAGAAAATGAGATATGATAGCTGTTCTAAAAATATTTGCCATGAAGTCTGTGATGTGAAAAAGGTTATAATAACATCCATGACCGCATGGTCACAACGAAGAATGAGAATTTATCCTCCCTTCACCCTTCACTCTTCACCCTTCACGATTCTCATATAAATCCATTTCACTATGAACATCATATAAGATACTTCTGAGTAATTTATCACCACTGAGAATTTTTTCCCTATCAATTTACCTTATTTTTTTGTGAAAATAGAACATTATTTTTTTTTGTTTTCTTGAAAACCTTTATCTGTATAGGTAATTCGCCGTTATTATTTGTAATATTTCGATTGGCACAGAATTTGCTTATACAATAGTAGAAAATTAATTTTAATAATAATGAAAATAATTATAGTGCATTTCATGACTCACAACTCACGATAAATACGTGAAAACTATTTTGTTAAAATTATTTTGACTTAAATTACAGGAAAGGTAATAAAAGATTATGATTGATACTGTGAGATTATGTAAAGGTGCCGTGCTTGAAGGGAAATATAAAATTAATGAGATTTTATCAGATGAAATGGAAGAAAATGATATTAAATATATTGCCTCTTCTATTCATAATCCTGATAAAGATCTGTTAATAAGAGAGCTTGTATTTTCGATAAATGATGAAAAATTCAAGAAAGATATTATAGAATCATGTGAAGAAAGACTCAGAAAGATTATAAAGATAAGACATTTAAATTTAAGCCCTGTTTTTGATGTTTTTTCCAGAGAAGAAAAAGAATTTTTAACATACAGAATTTATATAGTTACTGAATCTGAAAACTATAGAAGAAAAAATTTAGCCCACGTTATGAAAGAATACAGAGAAGATATACCTGTTGATAAAATCAAGGAATGGGCGCTGCAGATCTGTGAAGCTCTTTCATCTCTTCATAATTCGGAAGAAGGCCCTGTTATATTCTATGATCTCAACCCGGAGCATATACTTTTCAGTGATGACGGTACAATTAAGCTGGCAGATTACGGAATTTCAAGGATGTTACAAAAAGGATTTTATAGTAATAGATATATGGGAACTCCGGGATATTCCGCTCCTGAACAGTATAGTTTAAAGCCTGTTGATACAAGAGTTGATATCTTTGCACTGGGAGCTTTATTACATTACTTAATTACAAAAGAGGATCCGGAGAATAACCCTTTGAAATTTTCCACTTTGAGAGGTAAGAAGGAACTGGGAGATATTGTTACAGGAGCTATGGAATTTAATTATGATAAAAGAATTCAGAAGATAGATGAACTTAAAGAGTTACTCGGTAAAATTTCTACTGAACAGGCTCAAAAGTCTATTGTTATAAGAAAGAAGCAGAAGATTGAAGAAGAAAAGACTGATATTAAGGCCAGTTCCTATCTTGAAGAATGCTGCAGTTATATCTCATGGAATATGAGGAAATTCTGGTATGCCAATATGAATCAGTTACTGGTTACAGGAACGGTATTTGTCCTGTCCTTAATAGCTGCAGGTATATTACTGGCAGTTTCAATGGGATGTAATAATAAAAGGGTAATAATTATTGGAGAAAACGGCCCTGAAATAGTTTCCATAGATATAAAGAAACCGGAAAATCTGGAAATTTTTAAAACAAAATATAAACTCCGCGGAGAATCAGTGCTGAGCAGGAATGGTAAATATATTTATGTAGCTTCCAGCCCTGATCTCCTGTGCTGCTTCGATCTGGAAAAAAATCAGATTGTGTCCCAGATAAAAGTTGGTAATGATCCTCATGGTATGAGTTTCTCCCCTGTACAGAACTATCTTGCCGTAACAGGCAGTGCTACAGATACTATAACACTGATTGATACTGATTATAATAATGTAGTGGCTACACTGAAAAGCGGCGGAAAATATCCTGTGGCAGTCTGCTTTTCTTCTACGGGAAAAGAACTTTTTGTAATAAATAGAGATTCTATGACGTTAGACATAATGGAAATTACCGGAAATATAACCGGTTCCATAAAAATCGATGGCTATCCTGTAGATATGGTCAATACTGGATTTAATAATAAATTATATGTATCTGTAGGTGATAAAAATAAAGTCCTTCTTATAGATACGGATAAGAAACAAATTATTTCTCACATACAGTTGCCTGATAGTCCGGGTAAAATGTCTTTTTCGAAAGATAAGAATTTACTTGCCATTGCCTGCCAGAAAACTTATGAGATCATTCTCTTATCACTTATAGATGATAAGGTTTCAGATAAAATGAAATTTCAGAATATTCCGTCCAGTATGACTTTTTCTGATTGCGGAAAATATCTTTATGTAGGAACTACCACCTTTGATCATGCTATGAATTATATTTATTTGTGGGATTTAGAAAGTAAGAATAGCAGAAAAATTGCAAATCCTGCATTTACTGCTATGAGCCTTATATTTGTTTCCTCTGCTTTAAAGTAATTATTGAAAAGGGGTTTATTTATAATGTCACAGATTTATACGGAACAGAAAATTCGGGAGAATTTTTTGGATATTAAACCGGAGATAGAAAAAATAGAAGATCCTGTGGAAAAGAAAAAAAAGAAATTTTTTGAAGAGGTTCCTTCTAAATCATTATGTGTAAAAAAGAAAAAGAAGAAAAAGTCCCCGGGAGCACATGAAGAATATGAAAAAAATGAAATAATTAAAGAAAAGAAAAAAAAGAAAAAAAAGTCTATAGAATGTCAGAAAGAGAATGAAATAGAAAGGGTTGCTTCAGAATATAATGCTTCTTATAAGGAACTCATAGAAAGCAGTCAGACCATGGAAAGTCTCCATGAAGAAAATAAAAAGGATGAGAATAAAATGTCTTTCAGTAAGACAGTTGCTATATCCCGTATTCTCCTTGATGCCATAAAGAAGAAAGAACAGGAATACGAGCAGGAAGAAGAAGACATGGAAGATGAGGAAGAAATAGATAGAGAAGAAGGAGCGGATGAGAGAGAAGAATATATTGCTTTAGAAGAAAAGAGGAATATTGAACAAAGAGAGGATAACAATCCTATAAGAAAGGAAGTGTCATCTCTATATACAAAACGGTCCAGCAGTATAGCAGATTTCCTCAGAAAGAAAACAGGTCTTTCTGAGGATGAGTATGAAATAAACAGGGATATTCTGTTAAAATCGAAAAAAACTGCATTTTCTAAAGAGTTTCTTGATTCGATTAAATCAAATTCAAAATCTCCATCAAATGGTAATCAATCAAAAAAAATTTTCCGGGAAAAGAAACATACTCCTACACCTTTACCTGCCCCCGTTAAATCATTTGATTCTTCTTCTTTGATAGATGAAAAATTATCATCCCGTAAGACAAAAAGTTTTTTTATGCCTGTTGCAGTTGTGATTGCATGTGTTGTAATAATTGGACTTCTATCGAATTCTTTCCTGTTTTCCCCTGAGAATAAAACCAGATTGTTAATTATTGGAAATAAAGGTTCTGATATATTTTCAATGGATATAAGTAAAACTGATAAAATAAAACGTTATTTCACGAAATGTAATATCCAGGGAAATGCTGTCCTCAGTAAAGATAAAAAATATCTTTATGTCACTTCTAAACCTGATATGCTTTCATGTATTGATCTCAGAAAAAATGATGTAATTACAGAAATAAAGGTTGCTCCCGAGCCCGAATCTATAAGTTTTTCTCCTGTACAGAATTATCTGGCAGTTATATGTTCTAAATCTAATAATATAAGTATAGTTGATAGCGATTATAATAATCTTGTGGCAACTATAAAAAGTGTAGGAGAAAACCCTGTAAAACTATGTTTTTCTTCTAATGGTAAAGAGATTTTTGTGATTAACAGAGATTCCGGAATAATAACTGTTATGGATCTTACCGGAAAGGTTTTAAATGATATAAAGGTAGACGGCATTCCGTCAGATATTTTAAATACTCATATATCCGATAGAATGTATGTTACTCTCCGGGATAAAAATGAGGTTATTATTCTGGATGGCCAGAAGAAAGACATATTACTAAAACTTTCTACCGGCCAGGAACCGGCATGCATGACTTCGCATAAAGAAGCTGCCCTTGTAGCAGTAATATGCCGGAGATCGCAGGAAATTTTTATAATTTCAGTAAAGGAGGGAATAGTTATAGATACGATAAAATTTCAGGAAATCCCTGTGGCTATGACTTTTTCAGATAATGGAAAAGAACTTTACATAGGAACCGGTAATGTTGAGCAATCAAAAAATTATATCTACAGATATGATATTAAGGAGAAATTCCTTAGAAAGCTTACCTCTATACAGATAAATCCTGTAAATCTTATATTTGTTTCTTCTCAAAAATGATTACGGAAAGAGGTGTGTATATGGTTAATAATAAAGGTGTTACCCTGATAGATGCTCTTGTTTCTCTCATAGTTTTATCTACAGGGTTTTTAATGATATTAACAATAATACCGGGAACAGGTATCTTCATAAAAAGCTCTGAGAATAGACTTCTTGCAAAGCAGGTTGCCCAGACATATCTTGAATATTACTCAAGTCCGAATGTTCTGAGATGGAATGAAGTGGCATCTTCTTCTTTTAACACAACAGGAGCGTCTGGAAGCGAAAATGTAACTGCCATAGTAAATGGAAAAATCAGTTCCACTACATTTAGCTGGAATGCTGTTTCTTCACCTGTAGTAACAGGAGAACTTTATAATCTGAAGGTCAGTGTTTCCTGGATGGAACACCAGTTAGGTGGCAATAAATTAAAACAGATAGAACTTTTAACCCTTGTGGTAAAAGCTGATTAAGAGGGGTGATAAAAATGATAATTATTAGAAAAAGAGGTGTTACAATAACGGAATTACTTGTGGCTATCTCTGTTATGGGGATTATGTTCAGTATGATTGTTGCCATAACTATACTTACTAAAAGGAGTTATGTAGAAGAAGAAAACAGATCTGCCATGCAGCAGAATGCAGCACTTGCTCTCAGTAAGCTTACGAGAGAACTTATGGAATCTTCTTATAAAACTACGACTATTTATAATCCTGCTGATACAGATTCTCCTACAGGAATAATATTTGCTTCTGCCAGAAATATTTCCGATAACAATAGATTTGATTTAGATCCGAATACCGGCCAGTGTATATGGCATAAATATGTATGTTATTACATAAGCACAGAGACTGAAAGTGTGGGGCAGAAAGCTCTTTATAGAAGGGAAACTTATATAAATGATCCGACAGGAACTACGTTAATACAGCCAAGCAGCCTTGGTATAAATAATTTTGTAACAGGTGGTACGGGATACTCTCCTTCTGTAATAATAGCCCACAGGGTCGAAGATCTTGATTTCCCGGGCTTACCGTCGGGCCCATTAACACCATCTCAGATAGGTGATAAACTGCTAAAAATATCACTCAAGTTAGGGGAAAGACCTCCTGGAGGAACAGATCCGAACAGTCTTCGTAACGGAATGATTATTACTTTTTCTATGAATTTGAGTAATTAGTTTGTAAAAAAATTTAAGGAGGTATAAAAATGTTAAACAAAATTAAAAACCAGAAGGGTATTGGTATAGCTATGAGTCTTCTGGCCATAATCATCATTTCTCTTCTGGGAACAGCTCTTTTAATAAGAAGTATATCTCTTGCAGGTGTTGTAACTCAGAAAAACTATTCCATTACGGCAATTGAAGCTGCAAGGGCCGGTGTGTCTTATGCCATATATAAAATAGAGGCAAACCCTGATTATGCCACAAATGTTCCTATTACCAGTCTGGGCAGTTACAGTTCAGGTTATACCGGTGTTACAGATCAGAGAGAATATGGTTATTTTCAGGTTTTCATTACAAACAATCTTGCAGGAACTACTCCCATATCTTCCGGCTATACTGATTATAAGATTCCCGGCGGTATGGTTGAACTTGTATCTACAGGATATGTCGGTAATCCTGCTATGAAACAGATTAAAATTGTAGCCCTTGGTCAGAGAAAAGATCAATATTTTGATCCATTTGACTATGCTCTTTTTTCTGAAGAAGGATACAGTGAACAGGGAGGTGGCGGAGGAAATGGACAGAATGCTCCAGAATTTTTTACAGATAGTTATGATTCTGATGATATAGCGGCCAATAGTAGAAATCCGGATGATTATGAAGGAGAGGCCAATGGTGATGTAGGTGCCAACGGAAGTTCTGATCCGAATAATCCAAATATAAGTCTTGGCAGTAGAGATATAAACGGACAGATAAAGGTTCCTCCAGGTATATCGGTTGGCGGCACCGGCACTTTTCTTGATCCTAATGGGATAGAACATACATTACCTGCTCCTCAGTATGTTACAACTCTTCCTGAACCGATTGATTTGCCATCGGTGGAAGAAATGTTTGCCGGTACAAATCTTACTGCAGGTATTCAGAATGTATCCAGTGGAGATACTCTGAGCGGTGGAGGAAATTATGGCACTTTGACTATAAGCGGTAATCAACCATTGACCTTAAATGAAGGAGTCTATGTGTTCAGTTCTATCAGTGCAAGTGGGGGGGGAAACGCTGATGATAGTCTTATAGTCAATGGAAATGTAACTATTATTGTTACAGGGTCTATAAATATAACAGGACATGCAAATATTAATACTATAACCATAGGACGTGGTAATGGAAGACAGGCCACTACTACACCTTATGGGAAGGCTTCTCAATTAAAGATTTTCGGTACAGAAAGTTGTAAGTCAGTAAATATAGGAGGGGCAGCCAGTTTTTGCGGAGCCCTTTATGCTCCTGAAGCTGAAATTACGTTACATGGTCAGGGGAGTCCAAATGCTGATCTCTGGGGAGCCTTTGTAGGTAAGAAGATTGATATAAATGGTGCACAGGTAAGTGTTCATTATGATGAGGCACTGGGAAAAGGAGATGGAGAGCTGGTATATAAGGGAATTAATCTTGGAACTGTAAAATGGGTTTATGGATATTGATTATACAATTACTGAACAGGAAAGGGTTATTATAGACTAATGAACTATTATAATATTAAGCAATGTGCCTGGTGTAAAAGAGTAAAGAATATTGAGACAGGTATATGGGGTGAAATAGCAGATATGGTAATGGATGTGAGTCATACAATATGTCCTGTATGCAGGAAAGAATTAATGGAAAAGTGGAAAATTGTAAAGAAGAAGCCAAATAGAATTTGAAATTCTCATGGAATAAAATTACAGTGTATCTCATAAGCTATTGGAATTTAAATAATTCGTGATGCGTAATGCGTTATTATCCCTTCGCATCACCCATCACACTTTACGCATTACGAGATTATTACTTATACATTGTTTATGAAACTAACTATGATTTTCATACAGGAAAGGAATTTATGCTAGAAAATGATAAAATTTTTTGATAAAAAAACACTGACAGGCTTTACTCTTATAGAGGTTCTCTGGGGTACTTTTCTGCTTGCCACTGCTATAGTTGTAATAGCAGGCCTCCTTATATCCGCCCTTCAGGCATGTAAGAAAAGTGAGGCTATGCTTAAGGCTACAAATATACTTATAGAAGAAAAAGGAAAAATTGATAAACTGGGATTTAACGGATTAAACGCTGGCAATACCTATTCCGATAAAGTAGAATCACCTTTTTATTTTTTATATCATGTAGACGGATATGACTATGGTACCGGTATTACAGGAAATGAGATAAAGACTGTAAATATGGTCGTATATAATGTTCCACTGTCTGAAGTTTCTAATACGCCAGGAGATAAGCTTGTCTGTGTAAAAACAAATCTGGTACTTTATTATAAGCCATAAGAAAGTGTGAATTTATATGTTGATAAAAAAAAGTTATAAAGGTATATCAATAATGGAAACTATTCTTGCATTCCTTATAATGAGTCTCCTTATGACAGTCATTTATGCACTCCTTGCAAAAGGGCTTTACGGGCTCAGGTTTAGTTCTAATAAAATGGATACTACCCAGACTGCTCTGACCTTTCTTAACAGGATATACAGAGAACTTATTATTTCAAATTACGCATATATATCTATAGATGATACGACAGATCCGAATAACCCTGTAATAGCTTTCCCCTGTCCTTATGATGATAATAGTCTGTCTCATACTGATGATACAGATGGAACATTGCTGTGGTATAAATATATACTCTATTATAAAAATAGCAATAAGATCTGGAAAAGAGAAATTTCAATGGGAACTGCTCAGGGAACTGCTCCGGGAGAGATCCTTGAAGAATTTTATTTCCCTGACGGAACCGGTTCTCCACAACTTCTGACTTATTATAAAACTGCTACCCATGTTGATATAAAACCTGACTCTCCTGCAGCATATTTTGTCGATTCCCTGAAATTTACAAGAAATGATATAACCAGATCTATAACTATTGAAATAGAAATAATAGATCCCAGGAATAAAGAAAAGGGCTTTAAGCCTGCCAGAGAAAAACTTGTTGTAATACCAATGAATAATTAATATCTAAAAAGGAGATAATATGAAAAACATGGGAAAACAGAAAGCTATAGTATTAATAATGACATTATGGATTATAGTAGTTCTTTTAATCATAGGTGTTGCAATGGCAAATATGTCACTTTCCAATCTTTTTTATATAGGATATTACAGTCAAAAACAACAGGCTATAGATCTTGCAGACTGCGGAATAAAAGAGGCTATAGGAAGAATTATAGGTGAAAATCTTTATGGCACGTCTTCTGAGGAACTACCTGACTCCTGTAGCCCTGATTTTTATAAAGATAAGCTTTATTATATATCCTTCGACCAGTCAGGTGCCGGTGTTCCCTGGTGGCTTTCAACTGTAAAATTTCAGTACTCCTGCAATAATCTCAGTAGCGGAACAGCTTTTACAATTCCTTCTACGGGTAAAGTAATTCCTCCTGAGTCTATTTATATAGTCTCTTATGCAAAAGTAGGAAATATTATTGTCAGGGTAGATGTTATCGTAATTCCTGATGAAAATTCCGGCAGTGATCCTTTAACTGTCGGAGGTGCCGACAGTGTTTATCTGGAATCTGATAATGATATAGATATCAGTAGCGCCGATTCTTCGCTCCCTGTAATCTGGTCGAACCTGAATATTTCAAATTCAGTCACTATAGATGCAAAAAAAATAAATATTCATGGCGGTGTAGCCGGCTCCAATAATACTACCGCTCCGGATTATGGAGTATGTGTAATTCAGGGGCAATCTATTAATAAAGATGGGGGGACAACAAAAATACCTCCTGATGTAAATATAGTTTCTTTAGATACTGATGCGACAGCACCTGAGATACCTTCGGGAACTTATATATTAAACGGAACGGAATACGATTTTTATGATGATAAAGGTACTCCTGCCGATCCTAATGATGATGTTCTGACATATAAAATTACCGGTTCAGGAGTCTGTAATACAGACGGAACTCCTGTTGCAGATGTAATTCTTAAAAATGCAATGAAAAGCGATGGCGGAACTTTATCAGTTGAAGGAGATATCAGGATAAAAGGTAATATGGTTTTATTAAAAGGTGATGGTATAATGATAAAAAATGGAGCGTATATCTATCTGGAAAATTATAACTCTCAGACATGCGCTATTGATACAACCAGGTGGAGTGATTATTATGTTTCTATTGACCCTGCTAAATGTACCAATGGGGCCAATGTGATTGACCCTACTGTAAAAGATCATCCGGATAAAAGGGATCCTGTAAATCCGGGTATAATACCTGTTTCCCCTTATGTAGATAAGCCAATGTACGGAAATTTATCAATGTTTGATGGCTCTTTAACCGGCAAAGGTTCCATATATTCTCAGGGAGCAGTAACAATAAATGCCAGAGACCCTATTACCTTATCAGCAGGGAAAGACGGAATAGCTGTTGTTGCAAGAGGTGATATCAATGTGTCATCCAATAAGGATGTCGCAAAATTTAATGGCCTTCTTTATTCTCATGAAGATATAATGTCAAATATTATCGGTAAGGAACTTATAATTACAGGTTCTCTTATAACCAGCGGTGGAATTACCTATGGAGACCCTTTGATAGCAGGTAAAGGGAAACTTAACGTCAAATGTAAAGATTTTAAACTTACTTATGATCCGAGTTATTTGAAAGCTTTACAGGGAGCCGGTGGTGGAGGAATATCATCAGATTTTATTATTAAATCATGGCTTATAGAAAATATTTAGAGTAACAGTCGTGAAGCAAGTATCTAAAAAATAAATTATTTAGATAAACTACCTCTACATAATTTTCATCTAAAGCTTTATTTTACACCATTAAAAATGAAAATTCCTATACCCTTAAATTATTATCAAATATACGACTTCCAGGTGAACCAAAGAAAATATATTTCCCGGTAAAAGAACATTTAAATGGTTATTTTAATTGTTTTTTTAGAATTACTCGAAATACCAATCTTCGTAAAAACAAAAAGTCTTACGATAAAATACTGTATATGTAATAGATCTGCACGGCTCTTTATTTTTTGGGCCCTCAGGAAAATCCTGAAGGACTGCAGGAATTTTCCGCCTTTGATGAAAAAGATGAAATTAATTTTTTCGGTTCCCCTTCACCGCATACGGGACAGGAAAGATTGCGTCCGTCTTCTCCGATTTTTTGAATTTCTTCGAATTTTTTCAGACATTTTTTACATTTATATTCATATATGGGCATATAAAAATACTCCTTTTTTTAATAATAATGGTCTTTTTTCCCTTTGTTACCTTTGTTTAAAGAATAAATGGATTTTTGTATTGTTCCCATAGGGCAGAATGTACACCATGCCCTGGGTGAAAACAGCACTCCTACAATAACAGCTATAACAGTCGTAACAAGGCAGAGAGTCACAAAAACAAAGCCCCATCTGTCCAGAACATCTGCTGTAGTGACAGAAGTTACAAAAGCTGCTCTTGTTCTCAGAGTAAATACCGTCATAAAAACTATTACTACAAAAAGACGAAAATATTTTGAACTCAGAAGAGGCGGGATTTTCCCGTAGAATGATATGGGTTTAATAAAAATTTCAACAAAGGCCCCTCTGGGACATAGATTACCGCACCAGAATCTGCCTTTGAAATAAGAGAATATAAGAAAAAAGATCATCATAGCCAGCAATAAAAGACCCAGCTTGGGATACCATAAGCCACCAAGTGATATTAGGGGAACCATTATCCATGAAAAGCGCTGAAACCTGTTAACAGCAGGCTTTTTTATAAAGAATTTTTTAGGTACTGCTTTTTTCTTTTCTTTTTTTTCTTCCATTATGACACCTCCTTGTTTTATTATAATAGATGCAGATAATTAAAAGAAGATTCCCGGTATTAATTTTGTATAAAATATTTCTATAGTTTTGCATTTTTTTTAAAGATTATAATTTGCTATACTTTTGCACTTTTTAAACAAAGCCTTATTCTACCTTGCGGGGCATCCGCGAGGGATGCCCTTACAGGACAACGGGTTTTCAAAATTCTGCAAAAGTATAGTAATTTGTTAAAGTTTTTTATATTTCTCTGCCGCACTCTATACAATATTTATTTTCTGAAGGTGAAGAAGAACTGCAGAAAGGACAGGTTTTCTCTTTCTTTAAAAAAGACGGGCTGTTAGCAGTATCAGCCGTGAAATCACTTTCCAGGGCTTTCTTTTTCTGTAATTGTGCATGAATTATATCAATCTTCGACGGTTTCTTAAACGTATCATCTGAAGTATCAGAAATATTTTCTCCGCAGGCATTCATTGTAAATTCCCACATGATCTCGCTTAAATAAAGCAGATCCTGGATTTCTCCTATAATTCCTTCCGTTATATTCTCCACTTTATTTCCTGTAAGAGACATATTTATAAGATGCCTTCCTGACAATATTTTTCTTTTTAATTCAGGAGTGAGTAAATCCGGTATTATATATGGGGTCTGGCTTTTTATAATAAAAGCACGATCAAATTCCATACTTCCTGTGTTAATATCTGTTTCCATCATGTTTTTATGAACTTCCTGATAGATATGGAGATTATAATCTGTATCTTCAGGTATTTCCATAGTAATAACGGTATATTCCATCTGCCTCGTGCCATTGTATTCCTTCCTGACATTTAACTTATAATCAAAACCTTTATATACTCCTTTAACTACAGGAAAAAATGATGTCTTTTCTGCAGTCATAGTAAGTCCTGCATGATCGCAAAATTTCCTCCATACTTCTATTTTATTCATATTTATATGGTGAGAATAACTGATAAAGGTCA
>DAIOEN010000091.1:0-27463 GCA_036746235.1 Vulcanimicrobiota bacterium
ATATTCAGAACAAAAGAGAAACCTGATGTAATATTGATAGATATAAATATCCCTGTAGTAGATAATGATATTGGAGCGACAAATATACTGAAAGAAATATCACCTTCAAGTAAAATCATAATCTTGAGTGATACTGTAATTGAAAGTCAGGTATTGGAATGTTTCAACAGAGGAGCTTCAAGTTATCTAACGAAAAGCGACGCTTTATCGGAAGATCTTGAGAAGGCTATCAGAAATGCCTTTCATGGAGGTCTCTCCATTTCATCACAGGCAAGTCTTATGATAGTAGAAAAGCTGGCAAATCAAAAAAACACTGAAGAAACAAAAAAATGCCTCTACTGTAACAGGCTGAATACCACACAGGCTAAATACTGTAATGAATGCGGAAAAAAAATCTTCCACATAACAGAAAATGAACATGGTAATAGTAACGAAGATATGGAGAACAATGAAGAAGATGAAGAAATAATTGAAGAAATCATCTATTTTGACGAAAACGGAGAAGAAATAAACGGATATTACGAGGAAATAGTTGAAATAGAGGAATCAAAAACAAAGAAAGTGGATAAATTAGAGGAGAAACCAGATAGCAAAAGGTTTACCCTGAAAAAAACCCGGTCAGATAAACCTTTTGGCAGCAAAATGCCTGTGAGACGCCTTAAAAAACAAAACCAGGATTCGCAGGATTTATAGGATTAACAGGATTCTGTTCACTTAAGTAATAATTTTTCCATTTTCCATAATCTGATATCCGTCTATAAAGACATTATTGCCGGTACTTACGAAATCGTAATGGATGGGACTGGCATGGCTACCTCCGTAAGGTCTGTTCTCACCCAGGGCTATGTGAACTGTTCCAAGGGCTTTCTCGGAAATCGTTCCTATCAGAAGAGGCTTTGCCCCAGGATTTGTTCCTATACCGAATTCCCCGGCTTTTTCCTCCGAAATTCCCATATCTGTAATTATATTTCCTGCCTCCTTTTCATATTCCTTATCAGATACAATGCCTGAAAGTATACCATCCTTAAAATTAAGTCCGAAATTAAATCCATAACCGCTTATATCAATCATATAAATGCCGTTGACACTTTCTTCTACAGGAGATATAAACACTTCTCCTCCGGGAACCTGGCAGAAACTCGTCTGAAAACCAAGCCTTCCTTCTTCTTCACATGGTGTTCTTCCTTCAATCATAAATGTTAAATCTGTACCATAATCAGATGTAATAAGGACTTTTTTGCCGTCTGTCAGAAAAGGAACAAGTTTTTTATTTAAATCCCTTATTTTATGAAAATCCATATCTACAGAATTTCTATAGACACTTATTAATGAATCAAACGCTTCTCCTGAAAGCATCCTTTTAGTATTTGTATCAAAGGGGTAATCAAGTATAATTCCCGGAACATAAGATAACTGAAGCTGAAAAAGATTTTTCAGACACGTAAGTTCAAATAAATTCAAAGAAGAATTTACTGTAAGAAAATTCATGTAATTATCTACAGGAGGAAGTATTATTATTATCTTATCTGCTTTTTGTTCCATATGAAGGAATTGGAAAACATCTTTAAAGACGGGCATTATTCTTGAAGCACCGGCGACAGGCCCAAGATTCTTTATAAGATTTACCAGTATCTTATCAGACCAGTTTACTACTGTATCAATAGCATTTACTTTTTTTATTTCTTTCTGAAGAGCTTCTATTAAATCACAGGAAAAATCATTTCCACAGATTAAAATATTCTCTTTTTCCCTTGTCATCAAACAATCTCTTATTATTTTTTCTTCAAATCCTCTGTAATACATATAATTTAATTCTACATAGACCTTCTAAAATCCTATTACAAATAATTTTCAATCACTCCTTTACTTTTTATGAATGAAATGATAATATAGGTTTATTATTGGCTAAAATAGAGAGGTTCGCCTGAATGGCTGAAATAATTCATCCTCGTTTTATTGCTAGAAAAGAATTCTTTGGTTGTCTGATCTATGACAGGGATATAGGGGAATATATTCCTTTTGACAGAGATGCCACAGAAATCTTTGAACTCAGCGGGAAAAACCCTGTAGATACAGTATACAGTCAATTTTCCGAAAAATTTTCACAGAAATCGTTTAATACATTTGTAAAACTCTGTGAAAATATAGAATTGCTGGATCAAAACAGGTGTTTTCTCGGTATTTTCAAAAACAGCACAGAAGAATCCAGCCATCTTTATTCTCCCCTGAGAGTACATCTTCAGGTAACAAAAGAATGTCCTCTTGAATGTATCCACTGTTTTTCTGACTCGGGAAAAGCTCAGAATAATGAACTGACATTTAAAGAAATTACAGGACTGATTGACCAGATGGCAACCATCGGGACCTGTGAGCTTACAATCGGTGGAGGAGAGCCATTCTGCAGGTCAGATATGATAGATATAATAAAATATGCCAATAAAAAAGGAATAAATATAAGTGTTTCTACAAATGCCGTTCTCATAAATAAAAAAATAAGCCAGAAACTGGATACATTGAAACTGAAAAGGTTGAATGTGAGTTTTGATGGTGTATCACAGAAAACCTATGAATTTCTGAGAGGAAAAAATACATACAAGAAAGCCCTGAGGGGAATAAAATTCCTGAATGAATATTCTTCTTCCCCATGTTACCTTCATGTTACATTCATGAAACAAAATCTGAGCGAAATTCCGGGTCTCATAAGACTTGCAGAAAATCTTAATTTCGAAGGTATCCAGTTCGATTATGCTCTTCCAATAGGCAGAGCGGCAAACACGGGGCTCACTCTTACATATGAAGAAGCCTGCAATGTAAGAAATATGGCGCAAAAACTGCAGCGCCATACAGCCCTTAAAATGATTATCCCTTCTATTCCGTTTAAAACACAGCACAGAGGAGTATATCATAATTTCGGCTGTATAGGAGGAACACAGGTCTGCTATATTAATTCACAGGGTTTTATCTATCCATGCGGATTTTTCAGCAGTCAACCTACAAAAGAAAATATAAGAGAAGCCACTCTTAAAGAACTGTGGGATAATGCTCCTTTGCTGAAACTTTTCAGGGAATTTAAAGGAAACCCCACATGCCTCGGCTGTGAAAGCTACAGCACATGCAGAGGAGGATGCAGAGCCAGAGCCCTTTACAATTACAGAAACCTAAATGCCCCCGACCCGTACTGTCCCAACTATATGAAATTTTCAAAGTAAATTTCCCGGATATGTAATTTCGCTTCTCACTTTTCACTCTTCACTCTTCACTCTTCCCCTTCCGACACTTTCCATATTTTCTCAGCTTCAGGTATGAGATCCATTTTTACAGGAACCCTTTTACTTCCCTGATTGTAAAATTTATCCATATAAACATAATTATCCCGTCTGTAATAGACTGTATTTATGGCAGATATGCCCATACCGGGAACTACTCCTCTTACTTTATAACCTATATGTTTAAGCATTTTTTGAGTTACTCTGTGATTTGCCACTACGGCACTCCATGCATATTCTATCCCGGTTGCTTCCAGAAATCTGTCATATTGTTCCGAATATAAATAAAGAAACTTTCCGACATCATAGGTATGTCTGTATGAAGGTGAAACTGCAAGCAGCACAGCCTGTGCTGCTCTGTTTGTAAAATCCAGAAAAGTCAATGACCCTCCGAATATAGCGCCTGACTTATTATCTTCAAATACAAAAGCAGAGTAAAATCCTTTCAGAAAGGTTTCTCTATGGCCAAAAAGACGATGATAATACTCAGGATGTAATATATCATCTATAATGCCTCCGTAGAGTTCGGAGTAGGCGTCGCGCCAGCATCTGGAAAAAGCAATAAAATCCTTCGGATCTTCTCTTAATAACCTCAGGATATAATGATTTATAAGATTTACAGGTGTAAATTCGGGCCATGCCGGTACAGGATCGGAAAAATTTCCGTAATTTTCAGCACGAATATATTTAAATGGATTTTTCTCCAAAACAAAACCTCCCACAAAAAATATAAGCACCGGAAACATTTCCGGTGCTTATATTTTCAGATTAATTGACCTGATTAATTACCAGCCTCTGAATATATTGGCAACTCCGCTTGCAATACCACCTATTACAGAACCTACTGCTTTACCGAGGAATTTCCCTACTGCACTGCCTGCCACTCCACCTATGAGGGCTCCGGCAATTGTTCCGAGACCGGGGCAAATAGCAGTTCCAAGGGCTGCTCCGTACATTGCGCCGCCCATACCTCCTGCTATAGAACCAAGGCCACCGCCGAGATTTCCCATACCCTGGATTAACTGATCGGACTGAGGATAACCGCCTCCACCGTACATTGGCTGGAAGCCGGGCATATATCCGGGACACATTCCCATTCCGGGCATCATTCCCATTCCGGGCATCATTCCCATTCCGGGCATCATTCCCATTCCACCGCTCATCATCGGGTTCATCATTCCAGGCATACCCATACCACAACAACCGCCTGCCATTCCACCCATCATCATCATCATCTGCATCATCTGCATCTGCATCTGAAGCATCTGAACCTGCTGTTGAAGCTGTCTGATCTGCTGATGATGCATCATATGGTGCATTCCGCCGCCGAACGGCGGAGGCATCATTGGAAACTGTGTATTAAAAGACATTCCTACTCCCATAGTAAACATAATAAAAACCTCCTGTTATTTTCGTAATTTTTAAAATTTTAAGTATTTTTGTTACAAATTTTATATCACGACAAATAAAAAAAAGTAAAGAGATTTTTTTAAATTTTTCAAAAAAAAATAAATAAAAGAACTATCCCAAAAATTTATTATGGGATTAGCCCTTTTTATTACATTTATTTATTTTATAAAATTATTACCAGCCTCTGAATATATTGGCAACTCCACTTGCAATACCGCCAACTACAGAACCTACTGCTTTACCGAGGAATTTGCCTACTGAACTACCGGCTATTCCGCCTACGAGTGCTCCTGCAATTGTTCCGAGACCCGGGCAAATAGCAGTTCCGAGGGCTGCGCCATACATGGCACCACCCATGCCGCCAACCATTGAACCAAGTCCGCCGCCAAGATTTCCCATACCCTGAATTAACTGGTCAGACTGTGAATATTGTCCGCCGCCATACATCGGTTCCATTCCCGACATATATCCGGGATACATGCCGCCCATGCCGCCCATGCCGCCCATCATCGGATTCATCATTCCCATGCCGCCGCCCATCATCATCGGATTCATCATTCCCATGCCGCCGCCCATCATGCCGCTCATCATCGGGTTCATCATTCCCGGCATACCCATGCCGCACATACCGCCTGCCATTCCACCCATCATCATCATCTGCTGCATCATCTGCATCTGCATCTGAAGCTGCTGAACCTGCTGCTGAAGTTGCTGAATCTGTTGATGTTGCATCATATGATGCATTCCACCACCCATATGTGCTCTCTGCATCATCATCATCTGTTGAAAACCTAGCCCTCCAACACCTATTGCATCTGCCATAACAAAAACCTCCTGATTATTTTCATATTTTTTACAAACTGTAAAATGCTTTTACTTATAATTCTATATCACGACGGAAATAAAAAAGTAAAGACTTTTGTTGAAAGTTTTTCACATTTTATAAATTTTATAAATTTTATAAATTTTATAAATTTTATAAATTTTTGTAATATTTTGTAATATTTTGTAAAACTTTGTAATACTTTGTAACATTTTTGCCATAGAAATTTTTAGTTTCTCAAAAAAATAAACCCCGGAAAAATCCGGGGTTTATTTAAAAAATAATTTACTCAGATAAACTGCTATGCTTAATATTTATATAAAGCTTTATTTTACGCTATTAAAAATGAACATTTCTATATTATTTTAAATTATTTACCAGTTTCTGAATATATTGGCAATTCCACTTGCAATTCCGCCTGCCATGGAACCTGCCATACCGCCGAAGAGTCTTCCCATTGCACTTCCTGCCATACCGCCGAAGAGTGCTCCTGCAACTGTTCCAAGACCGGGACACATCATAGTTCCAATGAGAGCTCCATTTGCTGCGCCGCTCATACTGCCCAGGAAAGAACCAAAGCCACCACCCAGATTTCCCATATTCTGGATTAACTGGTCGGAGCCTGCAAAACTTCCGCCACCATAAAGAGGCTGGAAGCCTGCCATATATCCGGGATACATACCGCCCATCTGGCTGATGCCGTTCATCATGCCCATGCCGCCCATCATGGTCACACCGTTCATGCCTGCCAGCGGACTTCCGATCATGCCGCCTCCCATGCCCTGTAAACCGAGACCCATGCCCACATTGCTATAGGGACTGCCAATCATTCCGCCTCCCATACCCTGTAAACCGAGACCCATGCCCACATTGCTATACGGACTGCCAATCATTCCGCCTCCCATACCCTGCAGACCGAGTCCCATACTCATGTCGCTGTATGGACTGCCAATCATTCCGCCTCCCATACCCTGTAAACCGAGGCCTGTCATCTGTGGCATCCCCATCATGCCGCTCATCAACGGGTTCATCTGGCTGTATGACCCCATACCGCATGTATTTCCTGCCATTGAACCAAGCTGGCTCATAAGCTGCATTACCTGAAGCTGTAGCTTAAGAATCTGAACCTTCTGTTGAAGCTGCTGAAGCTGCTGCTGCTGATTTGAAGTGCTCGTAGTACTACCGGACGATGTTTGCTGCATTGTCGGATACTGAGTATTTACAGAGATTGACATAGACATTCCTATACCGAACATAATAAAACCTCCTGCTTATTTTCATATTTTTTCGTAAACTGTAAAATGTTTTTACTTATAAATTTTATATCACGACAGGGATAAAAAAGTAAAGACTTTTATTGAAAGTTTTCAGGGATTTTCCAAATTTTTCTGAGATTTTTCTGCAGAAAAACTTTTATTAATGTTCACAAAAAATAAACCCCGGAAAAAATCCGGGGTTTATTTTATAAATTATTTAGATAAGTTGCTTATACATAATTTTCATCTAAAGCCTTATTTTACGCCATTAAGAATGAAAATTCCTATACCTTTAAATTAACTACCAGCCTCTGAATATATTGGCAACTCCGCTTGCAATTCCTCCAACTACAGAACCTACTGCTTTACCGAGGAATTTCCCTACTGCACTGCCTGCCACTCCACCTATGAGGGCTCCGGCAATTGTTCCGAGACCGGGGCAAATAGCAGTTCCAAGGGCTGCTCCGTACATTGCGCCGCCCATACCTCCTGCTATAGAGCCAAGGCCACCGCCGAGATTTCCCATACCCTGAATTAACTGATCGGATTGAGGATACATTCCGCCACCATACATCGGTTCCATTCCAGGCATATATCCGGGACACATACCCATTCCGCCCATCATGCCCATTCCGCCCATCATCATCGGGTTCATCATACCCATTCCGCCCATCATCGGGTTCATCATACCCATTCCGCCCATCATCATCGGGTTCATCATTCCTGGCATACCCATTCCGCACATACCGCCGGCCATACCACCCATCATCATCATCATCTGCATCATTTTCATCTGCATCTGAAGCATCTGAACCTGCTGTTGAAGCTGCTGAATCTGCTGATGATGCTGCATGTGATGCATTCCTCCACCTCCGAAAGGTGGGAAATGTGGATGAATATGTGGCTGTGGTGTAAATCCATATACCATTTTTGCTACCATAATAAAAGACCTCCGTTATTATCAAATTTTTAATATATTCAAATTTTACAATATTTATATCACGACAATTTAAAAAAAGTAAATAGCATTTATATATTTTTTTTTATTTTTTTATAGTGATTTTATATACAATAAAAAAAATTTGCCACAGAATATTCAGAGTAAAAAGTAAAAAAACTGGATTTTGCTTACTTTTCACTATTCACCATTCACTTTTCACTGATTAAATGATAAAATATAACCTATGAAAAATAAAATCATTTTAATAAATTACAACGGTCTTTCTACGGAACTGTTCAGTCTTATGCCTGACAATGGCCTTGCCACACTGGCATCATTTCTTAATTCTATCGGGTATGAACCTTTAATTCTTGATTATGTTACAACCGGTATATTCAGGACATTCTTTACGGAAAAAACGAAAGGAATAATAAAAGAAATTTACAGATTGAATAACAATCTATACGAAGATAACGCTATAAAGAAAATGAATGACCTGAAAGTGGTTTTCAATGACATTATAAAAGAAACAGAATATAAAATAGCAGAGGAATTAATAAGATATATAAAAAAATACAATTCACCTCTTATCGGTTTTAAACTATGGGAAGGGGCGGGCTTTCACGGTTCAGTCAGGATTGCAGAAGAAATAAAAAAACATCTGCCACAGGTGATAACTGTTGCAGGAGGCCCCCATGTGGACATGTATGATACACATATACTGGACCATACCTGTGGTTTTGATTTTCTTATATATGGAGAAGGAGAAATTGCTCTCGGTGAATTAATAGCATATTCTGAGGGTAAAAAAAATCTGAAAGCCATACCGAATCTTATATATAGAGACGGAACCAACATCAAGAAAAATCCCGTCCAGTTCATGAGTAATATAGAAGAAATTCCTCCTCCTCTTTATAATGAAGACATATATCCTGCTATGAAAGGAAACGAAAAAATAAAAGCTTTTCTTATAGAAGAAAGCCGTGGCTGCCCTAATAAATGTAAATTCTGCATACATCCCGGGAAAAGCGGTTCTGTATGGAGACATAAACATCCGAAAAGAGTTGTCGATGAAATAGAAAAATCTCCTTCTGTAACGGTAAGGTTAACCGGCTCAAATCCCCCTCCAGGATTACTTACGTCCATATCGGAAGAAATACTTACGAGAAATCTTTCTATAAATTATTCTACCTTCGGCCATGCAAGGAACTTTCCGTCGGAAGATTATAAATTAATGAGGAAAGCAGGATGCAGAGCCATGGCTTTCGGTATAGAATCAGGCTCACAGTATATACTGGATAATTCCATAGGTAAAAACATTTCGGCAGAACAGGCAAAATCTGCCCTGAAAGCATCAAAAGAAGCAGGTATTTATACGATAGCAAGTGTAATAGTACCTTCACCTTATGACACAGAAGAAACGATAAAAGAAACCCTCCAATTTCTTTTAGATGCAAATCCGGACTCAGTAACGGCTCAATTTGCCATACTCACACCCAATACCGAATGGTGGGATAATCCGGAGAAATATGGTTTTCATTTCAAAGACAGAGAAGCTCTCAGGAAGAAACTCATGTTAAGAAATCCTCCTACTCTATTACCTGCTCCTCTGTGGGAAAGAATCCATTATAAGTTAAATAATATGAGTGACAGGGATATAATCAGGACGACGGGAACCTTTATAAGAAAATTGCAGGTCAGTGGTATCACTCATGGAATGAGCGATTTTCATACAATACTGGCCGTTTCAGGTAAAAAAGATATAAAAGATTTAAAAGAAAAGAGTGAAAAAGCATTTATAGAAGGAGATATGGAGCGAATTACAGATATAGTAAATACTATAAATGAAAATATTCTTGTGAAGTGAGTAGAACGAATTATTTTACGGAAGAACAGATAATTGAGCTCATAAAAATGCTTGAAAAATTTGCCTGATTTAAAAAGGATATTGAATAAATAGATAGAAAATTTTAATTAGTTAGAGTGAAAAGTGAAAAGAACAGGACTGATCACTACTTACTATTTCTGAGTAATACGGAGTAAAAAAATGAGTCAAATCATATTAATAATAATATTATTCCCTATCATTTTACTTTCTCTCATAATACATGAAGTTGCCCATGGGAAGATGGCTTTTTTCCGTGGAGATCCCAGTGCTTTTTATGAGAATAGATTATCTTTCAACCCTCTCCTGCATCTGGATCCGATGGGTTCGCTACTGATGGCGGGAACACTGTTTTTTTCTGTTATTGCCACAGCAGTGACAGGAACGAATTTTATAGTCTGCCTCGGATGGGCGAAACCTGTCCCAGTAAGGGAAGAGAATTTCTCAAATTCCCGTCTTGATCTTATACTTGTGTCACTTGCAGGTCCTGCAAGCAATTTTATCCTGGCCTTTCTTGCAGGTCTTCCTTTTCAGATTGGTATTATGAGAGTGCCTCAGAATGATTTCTTTTCAGAAGGGATTTTATCACTGGTTTTATATCTTATCGTAAATGTAAATATAGTGCTTGGAATATTCAATCTCTTCCCCCTTCCGCCTCTGGACGGGTCAAAAATTTTATCCACTTTTCTTCCTGAGAAATACGAGCAGATGATAAAATTTCCCTCCAGAAAAACTATGATAATAACTATGGTTGTAACAATATTACTCATAAACTGGGGAGGATTTTCAGAATTAATAAGGTTTTTTATAAATTTATTTACCAATATTTCAGGCAATTAATGATATGAAAAGTGACACGGTCAATATAAAAGCAAAATATATAAATAATTCTCTCCCGTCACATGTTACGAAAGGCTAATAATGAGTTACAATGTAAAATTAGAAATCTTTGAAGGCCCTATGGATCTTTTACTCCATCTGGTAAAAAAAGAAGAAATAGATATATATAAAATTTCCGTATCAAAGATAATAGATGAATATTTAAATTACATATCTCTTATGAAAGAGCTGGATATAAATATTGCCAGTGAATTTCTGGTCATGGCATCAACACTTCTGGAATTAAAATCAAAATTAATACTTCCTCCTCCTCCTGAAATACTCAGAGCAGAAGAATCATATGATGAAGATACTATAAACAGTCCTGAAGATCTACTGAATAAAATAGTGGAATATCAGAAATTCAAAGAAATAGGAGAACTACTGAGTGAGCTGGAAAAAACGGAGAAAAAGTATTTTCCGAGACCTGTGGCTAAATCAGATGTGGAAGAAGAAAAAAGCTTTTCAGAACTTTCAGTAGACGACCTGGTCGTTGCCCTTCAAAATATGCTTAAAAGAAAAAATGAAAAGGTAAAAACCAGAATTTTACAGAGAGAAACTGTAACAGTAGAAGAGATGAAATCTTTCATAACAGATAAATTCAAATCATCAAAAGAATTTAATTTTTTAGATTTATTTACAGAAGGTACAACAAAGGTCAGAATAATAACCGGTTTCATAGCACTTCTGGAACTTATACTTGAGAAAAAATTAACAGTAAAACAGGAAAAAAGATTTGATAATATATGGATCTATTCGAAATAAGCGAAAAATATTCAAAAATAATAGAAGCTATATTGTTTGCTTCTCCCTGTCCGGTTCAGATACATAATATTGCAGAAATCATAGAATTATCGGAAGACATAGTAAGAGAAATTCTTCAGAAAATGAAGGACGATTATAAAGACAGAGGTATAAATATCCGTGAAATAGCTGACGGAATAGAAATGTGCACAAATCCTTCCCTTCATAATCATATAGAAAAAATGCACAAAGTAACTGCCAGTTCAACTCTGTCAAAGGCTGCGCTGGAAACTCTTGCCATAATTGCATACAATCAGCCCATAACAAGGGCAGAAATAGAAGAAATCAGAGGTGTAAGGACAGCAAAGATAATCTCAACCCTTCTGGAAGGGAAATTGATACGTATTGCAGGGAAATCGGACAAAGCAGGCAGGGCTTTTGTCTATGGCACGACAAAACAGTTCCTCAGGCATTTTGGAATAAAATCACTGGATGAATTGCCTGATATTAAGAATTTTAAGTAAGTGAAGTGTGAAGAGTGAAGGGGGAAATTTACGCGTGACGCGTTACGCGTTACACGTCACGATTATAGTATCACCCATCACGGCCCGGCAGGAAGTTTTACCGTAAATACCGTTCCCTTTCCTGTCTCGCTTTTGACCTCAATCGTGCCTCCATGGCTTTTTATTATCTTATAAGAAAGGCTTAAGCCGAGTCCCATTCCCTTGCCTACATCTTTTGTAGTAAAAAAAGGATCAAATATTTTTTCTAAATTTGCTTCTGATATACCACAGCCATTATCTTCTATAATGGTAACAATCCATGATTGTTCTTCAAAGGTTTTAATCCTTATCTCTCCATGACCGCTCAATGCCTGAATGGCATTTATCAACAGGTTCATAAAAACCTGGTTTAACTGCCTGGGATGACATTTTATAAAAGGCAGTTTTCCGTATTCTTCAATGACTTTTATGCCATGTTTTACCTCATGGCGTAACATATTCAGGGTAGAACGAATACCGTTGTTAAGATCATAATCTTCAAGTTCCGGCTTATCAAGACGGGAAAATTCCTTCAGATCTTTCACTATTGATTTGATTCTATCAGTACCTTCAAGAGAATCACTTACAAGGTTTTTCAGATCGTCCATTATATAATCAATCTGGAACTTTTGTTTAAGAGCCGACAGTTTAGCAGTATTATCAGAAGATAGTGAAAATTCTTCCAGACTCTGAAAAAATTCTTTTAAATTCTTAATATAGGTTTTAAAAACCTGAAGATTGGAATTAACAAAACCGTTAGGATTGTTTATTTCATGCGCTATTCCTGCAGCAAGAATGCCCAGGGAAGCCATCTTGGCAGATTGAACCAGCTGTGCCTGAGTTTCTTCAAGTTCTTTTATCTTATCCTGAAGGAGGATATTTATTCTTTCCAGTTCTTTTTGATATCTGGCAATTCTTTCTGCTTCAATAAGTTTTTCCTGGGTAAGCTTAAGCTTAACCAGGTTTTTTATTTTCAAGGGCAGGAGAAATCTTATATCATCATGCCTCAGGGGCTTTGTAAAATAATCTGCCACACCTAATTTCAAACAGTCTTCTATATCGCTGTTTCTGCTGAGGGCACTCAACACTATAACAGGTATGATTGTAAGAGAAGGAACTTCTCTCATAGATTTGAGCGTATCAAAACCGCTCATAACAGGCATCATTAAATCAAGGATAACAAGATCGATTTTTTCTTTTTTTAAAATCTCAAGAGTATCGTAACCGTTCGAGGCCTCGAAGAATCTATAGCTATCTCTGTCAAGTATGGCCTTAAGTAACATTCTTATAGAAGAATCATCATCTACAATCAATATTGTTTCCTGCAAAATACCCTCCCCTTTTTACAGTGAGTAGTTATCAGTGAGCAGTTATCAGTATAATTTCCAGTAATAATCATGGTCACTGGTCACTGGTCACCGGTCACTGTAAAAAAATCGGCTATCAATAGAGAAAATCTGTTGATAGCCGATTTTTTCAGTTAAATTCCTATTATACTTATTATAGTAGATAAAACGAGAAAAGCTATGGCAAGGCCAGTAGTTATCTGATTCAGTTTATCTTCCAGAGATTTAACTCCTTTGCCTTTAAATACTGATTCGGATCTTCCACCAAGTGTACCTGAAAGGCCTTCACTTTTTGTAGTCTGAGATAAAATTGTAAATACAAGGCATGCCGAAACTATGAAATATACTACAAGCATAACTATCGTCAAAGGATTTATATTTGTAGCTGTCCCCGGAACTTTAACACTCTGCACTACAGGTTCTGCTGCGGGAGCCGGAACCTGGGCAAGTGTTAACAGTAAACTATTGATAAATTGATAGAACAATCGCCTCTACACCTCCTAAAACCTGAATTCATTTTAAATTTCTATGTTACCACAAATTTAAAATAAAATCAATTTTTTTTAAAATTTTTTATTAAAGTTTATTCTGCAAGATAATACTTTAAAACCTTTACTACATATTTATTATCAGGATCTATATTCAATTCAGGTATTATAGTTTTCACTATAAAATCATTGGGACTCGAATTTACCTGAGGTATAAAATCCATACCGTCAAGGTCTTCCTTATTTACATCAAAGGATAGAGACTTAACACTGGCTATTGCTACAAGTGATTCAAGGCCCGGTGTTCCTGACATTTCATATTCCCATGGCTGAGTTGTCTGTTCAGGCGGGATCTTGTAAAGGCGTGATGCCGTTAAATAATTGTCTTTCTGCATTTTATTTGGATATACCAGAAGGACACTTCCGTCTGCCTGAATACAATAAATAGTAATATAACAGTTTTCAGTGGATCTAAAACTTATGAACATTTTATCTTTCTGATGATAGGTAGAAAACTCTCCCCTGTCTACAGATAGATCAAGTATATTATTCCACCCTGTGGTTTTGGCTGTCATGTCACCTGAAAATAGCCTTAAAGAAGGATCTGTCTCATCAGGTCTCACATTCACATACTCAGGAGTCGGCGTGGATACGGGAGTCGGCATGAGAGGAACCGGAGTGGATTTGTTTTCGGGAGTAACTGCCGGTACAGGTGCAGCGAAAGCTGTTTCTTCAGGTATCCATTTTCCCCCTGTAATTTTATAATGCAATCTATTGGCAAGTTGATGGGCAAAATAAAATATATCACCTCTGGGGCCTTCCACATTATCGGAGAATCTTATCTGACTCGTTTTAACATTGGAAACCCAGGCTCTCAGACTTATTTTATTACCATCTATAGTATAACTTCCCGATATAATCTCATCTGCCCCTTCTGCAGCACCGAAATCTATAGCTTCATTCGGATCTACGAGAGCCATTTCCCTTCTGGCAAGTTCATCCAGAATATTATCAAAATGAAGCCTGTCTACAAGTTTAACCTGACCTGATTTTGCAAGATCTGCCATAAGCATTTCGGCAAGTTCAAAAGAAAGTTTCTGGTCTGCCCCTTTAAAAGGAACTACCGTATATCTGGCTTCTTCCGATAAAGCCATACATGGAATTAAAATAATCAATAATACGAGTAAAAACTTAAATTTCATAAATATCACTCCTATTCGCCTGTGCCCAGAATAATTTCACCTTCTACCTGTCCCTTGCTCATTTTGAGAGGATGCTGTCTGTTATCAGATTCCTTTGCAACCTCTTCATGTAAATAATTATAAACCTCATCGGCAGTTACAAAACCGTTTTTATCTTTATCTGCCTTACCGGAAAGACCCTGTAACAGATAATAGGTAAATATGCCATGTCCCAGTTTTTTAGACTCAAGAGCCACTTCATTGGCATCGCTTGCCGTTATGACAATACGGCCTGTGCCGGAAGAAAGTCTCTTCAAGAAATTATCGGAAATATTCCCTGCCTTTCCTCCTTCCTGACCTGCAAAAGTCTTGCCGCCAGAGGCTCCGCTGTAACAGGAATCTACAAAAAATACAACCTTCTGCGCAGAAAGTCTCGTAAAAATATTACTGATCTCATCCATAGGCAAAGCAGTGGCATAAAGGTTATCAGGGTCTGCGTCATAGGTAACTATATATTTGCTGAGACCGTCTCCGTCATTACTGTTATTGTCTATTTCAGGAGCACCATGGCCTGAATAATAAATAAATACGAGATCATTCTTCATTGCCTTTTCCCTGAGAAACGTGCCGAGAGCAGTCTTTACCGCTTTAAGATTTGCCTGTTCGTTTAAAAGGAGCTGTACATGATCTTTAGAGAAGCCTCCTTTTGTCGTCAGATAATCATATACTGCCTGTGCATCGGAAGCACTGTAATTTAAAGGGGTTACCTTCTGGCTTTCATATTTCCCTATACCTATGACAACAGCCCATACCTGTCCTTCTTTCGGTTTATACATGACAGAGATTTGCTGTACAACCTCTTTTCCCGTGGCATCTACGGCACGGATAGAAATATAATTAAGACCCGGTTTCAGGTTTACATCCTGTGTAAAGAAATATTCTTTTTTCGCCACTGCTCTCGGGCCTTTTTCCGTCCAGTCAGGATTTTTGCCGTCTTCCATCTTCCCTACATAACTGGCAATTTCAAAGCTGCCTATGCCGTTTCCTGCATTTACAATTCCTTCTATAGTCATTTTACTGTCAGAAACCTCTATCGGTTTACCTGATGTTAAATCTACAGGTTTCTTAAGAGCAATTGTAATAGGAGCTTCCAGTTGCTTTATTTCTCCTGCTATCTGTTCCTGAAGACCGAAGCCCTGGCCTTCCTGAATATCCAGTTTGAACTTCACATCCTTCTGTGAAGCATCTTTAGCGGAAAAGAGGAGTTTCCCTTTTGCTTCACTTCCCGGAGGAATACTTCCCAGGTCAGTTTTACTCTGATTTAGTACTATATTACTGTTCTGACTTTCAAGAGCAACAATTACATGTTTTGCAGTGCCTTCGCCGGTATTTTTTACTGTTACCCAGAGCTCTACTGTTTCACCGGGATTTATAGTACTGTCACCGTTTCCAGCAGAAGAGCCAAGAGAATCATCGTCAAACTGGCAACTGCATGACAGGCGGGGAGGTTTAACTTCTTCAACATATGGCAAAACGACAGAAAGAGCCATATCACCGTCTTTTTTATATCCCTGACTATCGGTTAATGTCAGCTTAAACTGAAGATCCTCTTCTTTTGCAGTTTTATCTACGGCAAAAGATATATCTTTATCCATTTCTACTCCTGCCGGTATATTGCCTAAATCCAGTAGAGGAGTATCTATTTTTATAAGAGGATTATTACAGGCAATGTTAACCTTTACTCCCTGAGATGTACCGGGGCCGCTGTTTTTCACGGTCATTTTCATAGTTACAGCACTTCCCGGGGTTATCTGCCTGTTTTCTCCTGCTTTTAAAATCTTATAGCTGTAAGATAAAGACGGCAGTGATACAATCTGCATGGCCATTTCCTGACCTGATTTTCCGTAACCTTTCTCTTCGGTAAGATCAAGGTTGAATTTAATATTACCTGAAGCCATATCGGACGGTACTGTAAAAACCAGTTTCCCCTCCCCTTCACTTCCCGGAGGAATATTACCTATAATGAATTTTCCCTGGCCCGTATGTATCTTCTGGTCTTCAGGTTTTATGGATACAGTAACACCCTTTGCTATGCCTTTACCGGTATTTTTTACCGTTACAAAAACTTCTACCGTTTCGCCGGAATTAATCACACTGTCTCCGTTACCGGAAGATGAGCCCGTATTATCGTCATTTATTCTGTAAGTATATGAAAGTGCAGGAGGCAATTCGGGAGCAGGCGTGGGAGAAGAAACTGCAATCTGAGTCGGTACGACGACAGGAGGAAGAGGAACAACTGCCACAGTTTCTTTCAATTCTTTAAAATAGCCGCTTTTATCCGATACAGAAATATTTAAATCCACATTACCGGATTTAACACCGGCAGGTACCTGAAATACAAGTTTTCCCGGAGCTTCCTTTCCAGGAGGAATATTTCCGATAAGGAACTGATCCTGTAATAATTTTACTCCCTGAGTAGCAGTAGAAAGTTTCAATAAAGTATCTCTTGCTGTTCCTTTGCCGTTATTATTTACCGTTACCCATAATTCCACAATTTCATCGTGAGTTATCTTACCGTCTCCGTTACCGGAAGAAGCACCACTCAAATCGTCATCTATACGGGCTTTCAAGGCCAGTTCGGGAGAGGCCTCCCCTATTACTGCAATCTGATAATTATCGGAAAATTTCTCACAGTTTTTCCCTTCTATGTTTATGTTAATATCGGCAGAACCGGTAGGAATACTTTCTCCCGCTTTCATGGCAACTTCAAACTGTTTTGTTTCAGAAGCACTTATAGAACCTATATCTATTACTGCAGGAGTAACATTTACATCACTGTTTTTCGAAGTAATTTTCAATTTTATACCTGTTCCCTCTTCCTGTGTTGTGTTTGAAAGAAGGATATTTAACACGGCAGTTTCTCCCGGCTGCAGTGTTCCGTTACTGTTACCCATCTGTTTATCGTTTACTTCACAGGTACAGGTAAATTCAACTTTTTTTATCTTCGCTATCGTATATCCTTCAGGCCCCCAGAGAGAAGAATTACCGGACAACAGTGATTTACCGTAGGAGACGGCATTTTTATAACAGCCTGTATTCCAGCTGTCACCGTGAAATTTTCCCCATATAATGTCTTTAGAGGCGGAAGAAAGTTTCAGCAAAGAAACCTTTCCCTGTTCAGAGGCAATCACTGCAGACAGATTTCCTCCCATATTTAAAAGTGCCGGAGATGAAAGCAAACGACCTGAAAGCTTGTATTTATCCTTCATGGTGCCGTCTTTACCGTTATACATGTAAAGATATTCATCCCATGAAGCAACGGCAACAGTTACAGAACCTTCCACATCTGCTATGACAGGAGATGAGCTTATCCAGTTCCCTGTAACCTGTTTCCATATTAATTCTCCGTTACTTCCATTAATAATGTAAAGGCTGTTATCATATGAGCCGACTGCTATATCAATTTTTCCGTCAGAATTTACATCTCCCAGTGAAGGAGTGCAGTCTATTGAATCGCCTGCCGTATATTTCCACAGAATTTGTCCCGATTTACCGTTTAAAGCATAAATATTCTTATCATAGGAACAGGCAATTACTTCATAAGAGCCGTCACCGTTTATATCACCTGTAACAACAGAGGAAACAAAAACATCTCCTCCGGGAAAATTCCACATCTCTTTCCCGCTGTCACCTTTCAGACAATAAATTTTCTTATCGGCAGAGCCGAATATTACCTCTAAAATGCCGTCACCGTCAACATCTGCCATAGAAGGAGCATTACTCACATCTCCTCCCGTGGTAAATTCCCATATTTCTTTACCTGTTTTACCATCTACAAGATACACTGTGCCCTTCTGGTTTCCGAAAGCAACGAATAAATCTCCCTTACCGGATATATTACCTGTTACGGGAGAAGAATTAAGCCAGTCTTTACCGTCAAATTTCCACAGCAGTTCACCTCTGTTTCCCCTCAGGGCATAAACAAAATGATCCTGTGAAGTAACAATAACTTCAAGTCTTCCGTCTCCGTTTATATCTGCCACAGAAGGAGAAGATATTATCTTGTCGCCTGTTTTATAGTCCCACACAGCTTTGCCTGTTTCCCCGTCCACTACATGGACATAGGAATCATTTGAACCGAAAATAATCTCTATTTTCCCGTCGTCATTTATATCGGCACATACAGGAGAAGAAAAAATCTGTCCCCCTGCTTTATATTCCCATAAAGGAGTTATACCGGAGGCTAACGAAAGGCCGCTTAAAATTATAAGGAGTAAGAAAATTAAAGAATATTTCAGAAGAATTGATACATTATTCATAAAAACACCCCTTCTCTGTTAAATCGTGACGCGTGACGCGTAACGCGTGACGCGAGGATAACTATTCATAACCGGTTGCGGATGACGTCATGAAGAGTTTTATGTCATGATCTGTAACCGGAGTTATAAAAGAACAACTAATTATTATTATAGGACAAATAAGAAGTTATTTCAATCATTTACAGGTTATTTCATAAGTTAATTGATGAAAAGTAAGCAGTGAATGGTGAGTTGTGAATGGTGAGTGTGAATGCTAGTATAAAGTTTCGTAAATATCTTTGTGTGTAAAATATGCATAAATTACAAATAAATCAATATGTTTGCATTATGATAATACATAAATGTTTTAATGAAACGATATACTGGTAACCAGCGTAATTCTAACCGTTACGCGTTACTTTACGCATTACGCATCACGAAAACCACCCGTCACGGATTTATATGAGTGAGAAAATCTCCCCAGCCAGAGCTATAACCAAAATCTAAAGAAGAATAACTGTTACCATTATAATCCTGTAAAGTACCGGCAGATGACGGAAAATAAAGGGACATTCCGCTGGCAGTGGAAGAACCGTCAGTTTTTTTAGATATTATAATAGCATTGTTTAAATTATTGATTATATCGGAAGAAATAGAATTTACTTCCGGAATAGATGAAAGTGATTGAACGAAAGCGGAAATATCGACATAATTTTTATTATAAAATAGTAAGGATTTTTCTCTGTCATTTTTTATCTCTTCGTATATATCAGTTTTATTCATTAAAACAGTGGAAAGCTCTTTAAAATTATCCATAAGAGGAGATATTTTCTTCAGGTCAAGAGCAGATAAAGTCATATTTGTCATTTTCATATCACTGTAATATTTTATGTAATCATCTGTTATGGTTTTAGAAAAACCGGCAGGATTCTGACGGGAGTTTTTAATAAGAGAATTGAAAATAATATCATAGGGCCAGCCTGTTACAGGCACATCATCCTGGGAACTTATGAGAATATCACTGACATCTCTTAGCTGACAGGCAACGTCCACATTTCCCATAGAACATGAGCTAAAACTTATAATATCCACTCTGCCATCATTACTTAAAGCCTGCTGTAGCTGTTTTACATCCATAGCATGATTGCTTACTTCATCTTTAAGGAGTCCCTTCCAGCCTCCGCCATGGGTAAAAATATTCAACATATAATAATCTGCCGGGTAATGCTGTTTACTCCAGAGAATAAAATCCTTCAGGCTATCAGGTGAAGCCATATCGGTAACAGGAAGATTTTCTACAGGGTTTTTATTTCCTGCATAATATCTTTTAGCCATGCCTCCCTGGCTGGATTTCGCCTGTTCCATTACAATATTAACCTTTGAAGTGGATGTTAAAGATAAGATTTCATCTTTTTTCATATCAGTAATATTTTCAAGGGTACTGTTTCCGTTCATATAAACCATGACAGTCCATGTCACATCACCGGAAGGAGTCGGAATTTGCGTGGGACCCACAGTCGGTGTCTGAGAAGGAACAGGAGAAGGAGAGATAATAGAGACACCGCTGCCACCGCCGCAGGAGTTAAATAACATCAACATGAATATTACAGGAAGCAGATAAAAAATAAAACTTTTCATACAATAGTCCTTTAATAGTGAATAGTGAGTAATTTCCTATTCCTTTCATTATTAGGTTGATAAGTTATGAAATACACTATAATATACAGAAAAAAAATTCAAAGTAAAGACTGTTCACTCAAAATTAATCCTCCAGACTCTTTTCTGTGCATTGAATTCAGGAGAATATTGGATTAATTAATAACAGGTTCCACTGGTAATGGAATCACAGTGGTTTTAGTTATTTTTTTTCCACATTCTCAAGAATTTTTATTGCTTCATCAGTAGAAAAATCAGTAAGAACAGGATTTATATCTTGCTCAAGAATCTGAGAAAACATATGGCGGGCATCTTCGCCTGTCACTCCATTACGGGGATAACTGTTCAATTGATTAAATAATTTTTTAAACACTTCCAATCCATGCCCTTTGTAAATATCTACAATAAAAGCAAGACTACAGAGATAATACTCTGTCCCCCACTTACCGTCCAGAAGATTTACGGTCTTTACGTCTGTTTTATCTTCCATCATGGATATCCTTATTCTGAAAACTTTTTCTTTAGCTATTTCGGGATGATACGTTTTCAAATAAAGATAAGACGTTAAATCCCCAATACCTTCAGAGAGCCACCTGGCAGCAAATTCATTTTTAAAATAATGTCTTGTGGAATAATCACCCAGTTCATGGGGTATCCAGCTATCCAGAACAAAATTATAATTTTTAACACTATCAATTGTTTTTACAGGTACGGGGAAAGTCAATATATCACATTCCGATAAACCTCTATAATACTTGAAGGTAGCTTTATCATCTTTAATGGGATTACATAATAAAATATGAATTTTTGCAGTATATTTAAAACCCCAGTAACTATCGACCAAATTTTTTAAGGAACTCATTTTTTTTTGTACTTCTGTTATCACAATCTGTTCTACGTTTGGAGTATAATATATTCTGAATATATCATCAACGTCTATAAAATTTAAATTCAAAGCAGACTTTGAAAGATACAGAGTATAATCAGTATAATCTCCTCTATTACAAAAATCCACTATAGCAGAAGAACCGTTATTTTTATCATCAAAAACCATTAGAAAAACAGAAATAATATCTGACCTTTGATCAGAGGGTAGAGGTATTGAAAAGGCAAACGTTTCGTTTTTTGAGTCATATTTCCCATCTGCCGCCTCTACCGGAATTAAAGAAATTGAATAATTTTTAGCTGTATAAAATATCGATTTTATAAGACCTTCTTCTTCAAAAGTATAACCTTCTATAAAAAGCTTATTATCTCTGGACTCAATATTTGTGAATCTGATTACAGGACCAATATTAGACTCTATATCCTGTGCCAGTACAAAAGTATGAAAAATAATTAAAAACAGAAAAAAAATTGTTATTTGTTTTTTAAACATTAATTACCTTTAATACTCTCCTTTCAGTATTTTCTCCATCCTGGTCAATTACATTCCACCAGTCATAATTCATATTAAACCTTTTAGGATAGTTTATCTCTTCAAATTAAACTAAAGGAAGATTTGCCCTATGAATAAAAATAGTATAGCATGAACAGATGAATTAGTCATTATATTTATAATATTGTTTAATAATGTTTTATCAGAGGACTGAAGCATTTTCATGAAAATATTTCAAATTCAATAATTCTTGCAGATGCCGGATATATTTCCAAGGAATTAGAGAAAAAGGAAAATTATTTATTGTAGAGCCTCATAGAATAGGAATTAAAGAATGATACTGTTTTAATCCTTCTCCTTACATCATAATTATTACTTAAGGAGGAATTTTTATCCTGTAAATTGAATTATTAAATTTGAAAATCAATTTTATAAATAAATTTGATTTCACAACAAATACAAACGTTTAGAGAGGGGATGTATATTTATGAAAACAAGTTTCTACTTCCTTGGTCTGACTGTCTGCCTTATTACCGTCTTAATGGCCGGTTTCATGCCAATTTCTGCCTCACAGGATTCCTGTGACACCATTCATTTTGCAGCATGGAAGAGCGGTGACCAGGCCACAACATGTGAAGCAGGCGGAAAAAAAGAAGAAGTTCCTGCAAATTCTTATATAGGTTGTATGGCAGTAACTGTTAAAGCAGACTATCAGAAAAGCGGACGAAAATCTACTCTTAACACCATTGAAATTACTGTAACTCCCTACGGATACCATTATAACGGCGAAAAATGGAATAAAGACGATGTAACAGGTATTACAGTAGAGGAAGTAATGGTGGGCCTGAACGGTGTAAGCGGAGAAAATATAGAATGGTCTGATAAAACCGCCTGGAAGGTAAACGGTGAAACAGGACAGGTGACAAAGAAATTTACAGTCAATAAACCTCTTCTTGCAAGACAGGCCATTGTATGGGTAAAATTCAAGATAGACGGAGTTGCACTCGAGTCAAAAGGACTCTCAAACTGGATAGCAAGCTATAATATAACAACAAATAACATAAATATTGCAAATTTAGATGAAGCATCGAAACTGGCGATAAAATGCCCCTACTGTGAATTTAACAAACACTCTGTCTGTCCATATTAGATAAATTGTATTTACATATAGCGGTAGCCAGGCTACCGCTATATTTTTAAGGAGGAAATAACATTGAAAAAAATTTCAGCAATGTTTACATGTCAAATTTTTATAATCATAATTCTTTTTTCCTTACACTCCAGAGTAAATTCCGCCGAATATTCGGGAACATCCCTTACAGATGTAGTAGAGGCAAATGATCTGATAAAAGCGGAAAAACTTCTGAAGGAAGGAGCAGATGTAAATAAAAAAAGTCCTTCCGGCTATACTCCTCTTATGATTGCTTCAGGTCTCGGAAACAGCCAGATGGTAGAGCTGTTACTTACGGCAGGAGCAGATGTGACTATCCTGGATAACAGGATGGGTGCTTCGGCCCTTCATAAGGCAGCCCAGAGCGGTAATCCTCAGGTGGCAGAACTGTTAATCCGTCATGGTGCTTTCATAGATCTTCAATGTCCCATCCAGGGAAACACCCCTTTAATAGATGCAGTATGGCACAAAAAGCCTGCCGTGGTAAGGTGTCTTATAAAAGAAGGAGCAAATATCTACATAAAAACCCACGGAGGGGCTACTGCTATGGATTTTGCAAAAAGAGATAATCTGACGGAAATTATAAATATTCTTCGCACTGAAGAAGAGAGGATCTCAAAAGAAATAGAAAGTCAGAACATCATGAAGGCAGTAAAGGCAAACAATCTGGAAGAAGTAAAAAGACTGCTTAAAGAAGGAGAGTCTCCGAACGAAATATATCCGTTGATATGCAGTGCCGACGATGGCTACACCCCTCTTCTCACTGCCTCCAGAAACGGATATACGGAAATAGTCATGGCACTTCTGGAAGGAGGAGCAGACCCTCATATTACATGCGGTCTTATGAAAGCCACACCGGGACATAAAGCCGGCTATATGGGCCATCCGGAAGTTGCAAAATTACTGCTTCCTTACGGTCTGGAACTGGATGCACAGGGCCCCTATAACGGTTATACTGCCCTTCATGATGCCATATGGCACGGCCATACTGAGACGGCAGAGGTCTATATTGAAGGAGGAGCAAGACTGGATCTGAAAGGACATGACGGGAAAACTCCTCTGGGACTTGCAGAAGAATACGGTTACTCAGATATTGCCGATATGATAAAGAAAAAGAATGACGATAAGAATAGCATTGCGGAAAACGATATAAAATCGTTTGTATATGAATGGTTTTCCTGGTTTGACCATCAGGCTGATGAAGAAAATTTCCTATCTCATATTTCTTCCGATGACCTTATAATGGAATTTCCTGAAAAGACTTTGAAAAACCATGATGATTTTAAAACCTGGTATGACGGCATAAGGAAAACAATAAAAAGTAACAGCCATGATATAAAAGAGCTTGCAGTAACCAAAAATAAAGACGGGATCTTTGAGGTAAAATTTATGGTTCTCTGGAAAGCAAAAACCTTTAAAGGTGAATCTATAGAGCAGACCTATGAACAGAACTGGAAAATAAGGGTATCTCCGGGAAATAAACTGATAATAGAACGGTACTCTGTGAAAAAACCGATTTAACGAAAATTAACGAAATTTATAAAAGGGCTGGCCTTTCGGCCGGTCTTTTTTCTGTTACTGACCTGAACATAAGCATGTAATAAAGGTTGTACTTCCGTTGCGCATTAAGCGTCATGAGAGCATAAAAGAGGAGATTAAAAACAAAATGTCAGTTTTAATCGTGTCAAAAGAAAAAAATCATTATCATAGTATCTCTGAAGCCATTAATATGGCAGAACCGGGAGATACCATATTAATAAAACACGGCACTTACAGTGAAGAACTCTGTATAAATAAAAGTCTGACCATTGAAGGAGAAGGGAAATCTTCCAATATTATTATAAAAAACGACGGGAATAATATCCTGTCAATAAATGCAGAGAAAGTTATAGTGAAAAATCTGTCTTTTCTCTCACACAATCATTCTGCGATAAATATTCTTTCAGGCTCCTGTAGAATCGAAAATTGTCATATTTCCGGCAGTAAAACCGGTATTTTTGTCGGTAATAAAAGCACATGTAATGTAGAAGATTGCACCATATCAGAAAATCAAACAGGAATTACCGTTACGGAACACAGTAAATGCAATGTTAAAAATTCCGCAGTTAAATTAAATGAAGACACAGGTATTATATTTTCTCAAGCTGAAGGTACAGTGGAAAATTCTGTCATATCAAAGAATAAAATAGCCGGTATAGAAATAGCCTGCAGCAGTAAGGCAGATATAATAAAATCAAAGATATGTGACGGAAATATTTTCGGTATACTCATCAGGAACGAAGGAACATGTTTTATAGATTCATCCGAAATTTTTAACAATGTAAATTCAGGCATAATAATAACGGAAAAAGGTCATGGTATCATAAAAAAATGTAAAATATATAATGGAAGATCGTCAGGAATTTGCTTTGCTTCGGAAAGTACCGGTAATGTAGAAGACTGTGACATATATGATAATAATACCTATGGCATTGAAGTAAAATTAGAGGCATACCCTGTAATAAAACACTGTAAAATCAATGACAACAAATTTTCAGGCATAAATCTTGAGGGTCCCGGGAAATCCTCCATAGAAGACTGTCACATATTCGCCAATGTTTATTCAGGACTGTCCATAACAGGCGGCAATAACTGCATTGTAAAAAAATGCAAATGTTACAGACAGATACGGGGAGGTATTACAATCAGTGAAGGAAGTTATCCGCTGATTGAAGACTGTGACATTTATGAGAATTCTTATTCGGGAATATTGATAAATAAAAAAAGCAATCCTTCAATCAGAAGATGCAGAATTTATAACGGGAAAGAGTGTGGTGTACTGTTCTATGAAAATGCCTGCGGTTCTTTAGAAGACTCTCATATTTACAATAATAATCTGAGCTGTATTGAAATAAAGGAAAAAAGTTCTCCTTCAATAAGGAAATGCAGAATTTATGAAGGGAAACAGTACGGTATTTATATACATGACGAAGGGACTCCTTCTGTAGAAGAGTGTTATATTTATAAAAACACCTTCCCGGGTATGGCAGTAAAAAAAGGGGCAAATCCTGTAATAAAAAAATGCCAATTCTATGAAGGCAATCAGGGAGGTATTGCTGTTTCAGAAGATGCCACAGGTATTATCGAAGAGTGCCAGGTTTTCAGAAATAAATCTTCCGGCATTTTTATCTACCAGAAAGGTAATCCTGAGATAAAGTCCTGTAAAATTTATGACAATGAATGCTGCGGATTTCTTATCTATGAAGAAGGTCTCGGTGTAGTAAGAGACTGCCAGATATACACTAATAAATACAGCGGAATTGAAATTAAAGAAAAAAGCAATATCTCTATCATATCATGTGATATTTACAAAAATTTCCTCCATTCTGTTCATATTAAAGAAGAGAGTAATCCTGTAATAAGGAACTGTAAAATGCATCATAACAAAAAAGGCGGCCTTATGGTCAGTTCAGGCGGGAAAGGTATAATAGAAGACTGTAATATATATAATAATTATCTTTCAGGAGTATTTATTCTGCAAAAAGGTAATCCCCTTATCAGTTCCTGCAAAATTCATAATAATAAAGAATGCGGCATATTAATCTATGAAAAAGGTTCGGGAACTATAGAGAAATGTGACATTTACTCAAATGAGCTTACAGGTATTGAAATAAGAGAAGAGAGTAATACCGGTGTAAAAGAAACAAAAATTCATAACTGCGGAGGCAGAGGTGTTTATGTACACATTAACGGTAATGGCATTCTGGAAAGATGCAACATATACGGAAATTTACATAAAGGCGTTAAAATTCAGGACGGGAATCTGAATACGGTGGATTGCAAAATCTACTGCAACGGTTTCTGCTTTATTACTACTGCCACATGTTTATCTCTCGGAAAAGATGAAGACTGTTATGAATTGAATAAATTCAGGCAATTCAGAGACAACTGGCTTATATATGAAAAAGACGGGAAAGAATTAATCAGGAAATATTATTCTCTGGCACCTTTTATAGTAGAAGAGATAGAAAAAAAACCTTATAAAGACGGGATTTACAGAGAGATATGGGATAATTATCTTTCAATATGTCTGTCTCTTATAGAAAGAAGGCAGTTTAAAGAAGCTAAAAAACTTTATATTGAAATGACAGAAAGGCTTATAAACATATAAATAAAAAGAGCTGTGTTTCCACAACTCTTTAAACATTCCTTTTCTTCCGT
>DAIOEN010000092.1:0-27284 GCA_036746235.1 Vulcanimicrobiota bacterium
CTCAGGGCTGAAGAAGAAGAAAGACTCAGGGCTGAAGAAGAAGAAAGACTCAGAAAAGAAGAAGAAGAAAGGCTCAGGGCTGAAGAAGAAGAAAGACTCAGAAGAGAAGAAGAAGAAAGACTCAGAGCTGAAGAAGAAGAAAGACTCAGAGCTGAAGAAGAAGAAAGACTCAGAGCTGAAGAAGAAGAAAGACTCAGAGCTGAAGAAGAAGAACGTAAAAAGAAACAGGAAATCTATAAAAAACTTGGAGAAATTTTTGCCAGTCCTCTTCAGGATTTTGCTTCAAATAAGATGGTTTCAGAGGTTGTCATTGTTGATTTAACCGGAATTGTCGTCAGAACCTCTGCAGGACAATCAGCAGATAATCTGGGAGCTATTGTAGCTGAAAGTATTTCTCTTTTGAAGTCCTGGAAATCCATGGATTACTGGGTCACTGAATATCAGCAGGGGTTGATATTCATTAAGATGATAGCCAGAGATTTAATTCTGGTTGTAAACGGTGGTACAGGCAGTAATCTTGGTGCTCTCAAAATTATAATTGATAAAAATGAAAAAGAACTCATAAAAGCTCTTCGTACATCTGAATTTGCATCCCTTATGGATGGAAATTAGACAGGAAGCGGTGTATTCTGATTAATAAGTTGAGAGTACCTCTATTTGTTATTATTAGTTCTATTTTGCTCTATGCTCCTCTTGACTGGGGGGGCCGTCATATGAGAGCTGCTACTGTAGTTCATTTTTTTGTTTTTCTATTATTTTTCCTTGTACTATTCTTTAGAAATAGAAATAGTTCATATAAAATCCCCTATATTGCTCCTTTTATATCCCTCTTTATTTTCTGGCTCTTTGTGTCAATCTGTTTTTCTATATGTATAAGACCGAGCGTGGAAGAACTTATCAGACTTGTGGATTATATGCTCCTCGCATGGATACTGGCCAGTATTAATGATAAAGTATTGTTGAATTCTATTATTACAGTTATTGTAATTGCAGGGGCCATAGTCTCTTTTCTTGGAATTATTTTCTTATTATTTCCCGGTGTTCAGGATTCAAGAATGTATTCTACCTTTTATCAAAGTGATGCTCTGGCCGGTTATTTACTTATCCTGCTCCCTCTTGTAATATCCATTTCAAACGGTAAAGTTTCTTTCTGGCCCAAAGTATTTCTCATGGTTTTGAGTGTAATATTCTTAAGCTGTCTTTTTCTTACCCAGTCGCGAGGCGGATGGATTGCCATTATAGTAGTTCTTGTAATGTTGCTTGCAGGTTTAAGAAAACAGGGATTTGGACTGGTTGTTTTTAGATTATCCTTTTATATAATTTCTGCTATTATATTTGTTTATTTTTTTCCGTCTGTTACCAGTAACGCTCCTATAAGTGCTGTTATTGACAGGGCAGGAACTATAGCCGATCTGGAACACTCTTCAGTGACTGCAAGATTTCAATTCTGGGTCGGTGCTGTAAAGATTGCTTTAACCAATCCTGTCGCAGGAGTCGGACTCGGTAATTTTGGACGTTTTTATCCCAGGTTTCAACAGAATGTTTTATATTTTTCTCATTATACACATAATTATTATGCTCAGATTGCTGCTGAAACAGGAATAGCAGGTTTTATTTTTTTCATGCTTATCATATGTACTATACTCTACTGGGGATTTAAATTAATTTTAAAAGGTACTTTAGACTGTTATGAAATAGATAACCGGACCTTTTATTCTTTATTAACATCTACAGATATTGAACCGTTTAAGCTGGCAGGATTAAAATCCCTGGAACATGTACAATTTAAAAGAGAAGATTTTATTAAAAAACTTGATAAATTTAATTTTACTGATGATGAAAGAGAAGTCCTTTTATATTATGGGGAAAAAAATTATTATATTATAGCTCTCGGGCTTTTTGCAGGGATATTCGGATCTATGATGCATTCTTTTATTGACGTTGACTGGAATTTCCCTGCAATACCTCAATTATTCTGGATTGAGACCGGTATGTTTTTTGTTTTTATCTCATCCATCCTTCCTGAAAGAACATATAAATTTTTGACTGATAGCAGGTTGATTCCGTTTCTTACAAGAGTTGTTACTGTTATATGTTTATTTTGTTCATTTTTCATATATCTATGTTTCTGGAAAGGGGAGACAGAAGAAGAAAGAGCCAGAATATTCCAGGAAGATGGAAAGTTTGTTGAAACATTGTCATGCCTTGATAATGCTATCAGGTGGGATCCTTTAAACCCTGAATATCATAGAAGCAGAGGAAAACTTGTTTATTATCTTTATAAATCTAATTCCAAACAGGAATATCTTAATTATGCTATTGCAGGCCTTGAAGAGAGTTTATTACTGGACCCATGTAAGGCGGCCTATCACAGTGATCTTGGCCATTATTATATAGAAAAATATTACATGTCCAATAAAGAATTTCTGGATAAAGCTATGGTTCAGTTTAAATCTGCAATAGAAAATGATCCGATCAATTATCCCCAGTTTTATATATCTCTTTCACAGATCTATCTTATAAAGGGTAATCAGAATGAAGCTGAAAAAACTCTCATAAAAGGTGCCAATGTAATGAAAGATCTGAAAGATGTAAACAGTTTATGGTCTTTTAGAAAAGATACATTCAGGGAACAAATAATAACAGCAAATTCCAGTCTTGCCGATCTTTATCTGACTCTTAAAAAATTTGATTCTGCAAGAACATATTATTCCAGAGTTCTCGATGTCGATCCGGATAACTGTGATGCTTTATATAGTATGGCACTGACGTTCTTCTCAGAAGATAAGTATAAAGAGGCGGAATCCTATCTTTTTGATTTTCTCGGTACATCATCTCTGTTAAATAAAAAGGAGATTTTAAACTGGGAAGGTCTTCTTAAAAGTCTTGAAGAACATAATACTCCTTCAGTAAATCGTATATATATGTTTCTCAAACCTGATATAAGAAAATATATTGACAGTCCCGATGATTATATTGATAATAATAGCCAGTTATTAATTCTTGCTAATTTAAATGACATTATTAAAAGGAATGATTTTTATGACAGAAATGCTTTTGCTGATTTAAATATAAGTGCCGAAGGAAAGAAATTTATAGAAAAAGGTATGACAGATTCTTCGGAAATAAAAAGATTGAACAGAATTATATTTGAGCATATTTATAAAGATGAAATTGCCCGCAGTGGAATAAATGACCATCCTGAAATTTATTATTTACTTGGTATATGTAAGAGTAAAGAGAAAGATTACAGGGAAGCAAAGAAATATATGGAACTTTCTCTTGCATTTAAAGGAGATTTTGTTCCTGCTTATATCGAGCTCGGACAGTTTTACAGAGACGAAGGCCAGATTGAACTTGCCAGAAAGTTATGGCAAAAAGGTCTTTCTATGGAACCTGATAACTCTGTTTTGAAATATTTACTCGGGAAAAAATAATGACATTGTTAGAGAAATTTTTAAAAAGATTGTTTGATTTATTCATCTCTATAGCAGCTATTTCTATATTTTTTTTGCCCTCTCTGTTTATTTCTATACTAATAAAGCTGGAAAGCAGGGGACCTGTGTTTTTTAATCAGGTGAGAGTAGGTAAAGATGGGAAAGATTTTCTGATGTATAAATTCAGAACTATGGTAGAAGGTGCCGAGTATAAAGGAAAAGGTCTGGAAATCGAAAAAAACGATCCGAGAATAACACATGTTGGAAATCTGTTACGCCTGACAAGTCTGGACGAATTTCCTCAATTTATAAATATATTAAAAGGTGAAATGAGTTTTATCGGACCAAGACCTACCGTTCGCTCTCACGTAGAAAAATATACGGAAAGACAGATGAGAAGACTCGAAGTAAAGCCGGGCATTACAGGTCTTGCACAGGTCAGCGGAAGAAATGCTCTATCATGGCCTGAGAGGATAGAAAAAGATATAGAGTATATAGATAATTATTCATTATGGCTTGATATGAAGATATTTTTCAGAACTTTTTCTGTTGTTTTGTTCCCGAAAGATATTTACGGAAAAGACGGAAATAAAGGATTTTAATTGTATTGGCGATTCGCGAACCGCCAATACAGAAAGGATATTATTTATGAATAAAAGAGTTCTTATTACAGGAGGAGCCGGTTTTCTTGGCTCCAATCTTTGTGATCTTTTTCTTACGAGAGGTTATGACGTTATATGTATGGATAACCTTATTACCGGTAATCTGGATAATATTGCCCATCTGTTCGGGAATGACAGATTTAAATTTATAAAACATGATGTTACAAATTTTATCCATGTAGATGGTAAGATAGATTATATACTTCATTTTGCATCACCTGCAAGTCCGATAGATTACCTTACCTTTCCCATACAGACTCTGAAAGTCGGCTCCCTGGGAACTCATAAGGCTCTGGGTCTGGCAAAAGAGAAAAATGCTACTTTTTTGCTTGCTTCTACATCCGAAATCTACGGTGATCCTCTTGTTAATCCTCAGGAAGAAACGTACTGGGGAAATGTAAACCCTGTAGGGCCGAGAGGTGTTTATGATGAGGCTAAAAGATTTGCCGAAGCAATGACTATGGCTTATAACCGTTATCATGGAGTGAATACCAGAATAGTTCGTATATTTAATACATATGGCCCAAGGATGAGAGCTTCAGACGGCAGAGTTGTTCCTACCTTTATAAATCAGATACTTGACGGAGAAGATGTGACAGTTTTTGGCGATGGATTACAAACAAGGAGTTTCTGTTATGTTACAGATCTTATTGAAGGAATATATAGATTACTTCTTTCAGATGAAGTCAATCCTGTCAATATTGGTAACCCGGTAGAAAGAACTGTTCTGGATTTTGCCCGTTTGATTTTGAAATTAATGGACAGTGATAGAAAGATCATCTTTAAAGAACTCCCTCAGGATGACCCGAAGGTCAGACGTCCTGATATTTCAAAGGCCAGGGAACTTCTGGGATGGGAACCTGTTGTAGATATAGAAGAAGGGCTCATGAATACTATAGATTATTTTAGAAAGAAAAGAATAAAATAATAAACAAACAGTGGGATGTGAGCAGCGATTGAACTGGTAACTGATCACTGGTAACTGATCACTGAATTATAAGGAGATTAAAATTTTATGAACAGACCTGCAATTTTAGGAGGTACTCCTACCTTTTCACCTCCATTGCCATTCGTTAAACCATTACTTCCTGACTATGAAGATATGGAACCACAATTGAAAGATATGTTTTCATCAGGCATGCTTACTAAAGGCAAATATCTTAAAGAATATGAAGAAGATTTAAAAGAATATCTTTCTGTAGGGAATGCTATAGGAGTTTCAAGCTGTACACTGGGGTTGATACTGGTTCTTCATGGTATGGATTTAAAAGGTGAAGTGATAGTACCAAGTTTTACCTTTCCTTCAACAGTTCATTCCATTATGTGGAATAATTTAAAACCTGTATTTGTAGACTGTAACCCGGAAACATTCAATGTAATGCCTTCTAAAGTGGAAGAAGCTATTACTTCGCAGACTTCAGCCATTATGGCAGTACATGTATTCGGAAACCCGTGTGAGATTGAAGCACTGGAAGATATTGCCATACGTTATGATTTAAAGTTGATTTTTGACAGTGCCCATGGCTTTGGAAGTGAACTTAATGGTAAGACCCTTGGAAAATGCGGTAATGCAGAGGTTTTCTCTACAAGCCCTACAAAGCTTTTAGTCACAGGAGAAGGCGGTGTAATAACCACGGAAGACGGGGAACTGGCAAAAAAAATAAGAACAGCTATTGAATACGGTAATCCCGGTGATTATGACTGTATCTTTAAAGGACTTAATGCAAGACTTGCAGAATTCAACTCTTTAACCGGTATTTATTCTCTTAAGCGTCTGAATGAAAATGCAGAATTGAGAAATCATCTGGCTTCACTTTATAAGAAATATCTTTCCCATATACCGGGTATCTCTTTTCAGAAAATAAATCCTTCCGGTAAGAGTTCTTATAAGGATTTTTCTATATTAATAGAACCTTCCTTCGGTCTCTCAAGGGATTTACTTTATAAAGCCCTTGAAGCAGAAGGAGTAAGTACAAGGAAATATTTTTATCCAAATCATCGTCAGAAAGCCCTCAGATATATGGATGTTAACTATAAATTGCCATGTACAGATGAAATATCGGAAAAAGTAATATGTCTTCCTATTTATTCCTCTATGACTGATGATATGATAAAAACTGTTTCGGCTGTTATATATAATATTTATGAAGCAAGAGATGATATTAAAAATATCTAGTTTTACAAATAATATAGTTTATAAAGAAAGGGAAGAATTACAGACTTTTAGCATTAACTATCGGTAATGTTTTTACAGGTAATTGAATGTGACAAATTTTTTAGCTGATAGCTGATAGCTGATAGCTGATAGCTGACATGTTTAACTGGCAGGAACAACTTTTTTTAATTATACTGGATATAATTCTTATACCTTCAGGTATTTTTCTGGCATTTTTACTCAGATTTTTCGAAGAAGACTGTGGCCTTTATCTGATGTTGAAATGGGTATCAGGTATAGAATTAATAAAGATTATTATTTTTGTTTTATTCTGTATAATTATCTTTTACTGCTTCGGCCTTTATGGAAAAGTATGGCGTTATGCAGGTGTATCCGAAGTTGTTTCAATTTTCAACAGTGTTTCTTTATGTTTTATTTTATTTGCCATACCTGTATTTGTTACAGGAGGAACTTTTTATCCAAGGAGCGTTACAGTAATTTCGTGGCTTATATGCCTCAGTCTTGTAGGAGGCATCAGAATGCTCCTCAAGTGGGTAAGTTTAAGACAGACATTTCGTGGCTCATCCAGAAATCTGCTTATAGTCGGAACCGGAGACGAAGCAGAAGGATATGCAAGAGAAATTCTTCGCCAGAAGGCTCTGGAATACAGGCCTGTAGGTTTTGTAGATGAAGATACAAGAAAGAAACATGTGAAAATTCACGGTGTTCCTGTTCTTGGCGTAATTGATGATATTCCTTTACTTATTTCCAGATATAAGATTGAGAAAATAACAATTGCCATACCTGTAATTTCGCGGCACCTTATAAATAAGATTCTTTCCATGGGAAAACAGATGGGTGTTGACATCTCTATTATACCATCAGTTTCAGAAATACTGGATGGTAAAGTAACCTTAACTCAGAGCAGAGAAATAAGAATAGAAGATTTACTCGGAAGAGAGCCTGTCAGATTTGATAACCCTGATATTGCTGATTTTATAAAAGGCCAGAAGATCCTGGTAACAGGGGCAGGAGGTTCTATCGGAAGAGAACTCTGCCGTCAGATAATTAATTTTAAGCCTGCCAGTCTTTATCTTTTAGGTCATGGTGAAAACAGTATTCATGAAAGCTATCTGGATCTCAGTTCAAGAGCTTCTCCTGTAGAATTAAAACAGATCATATGTGATATTCAAAACAGGGCAAAAATCTTCAGAATATTTGAAAAATATAATTTTACTGTTGTTTTTCATGCTGCAGCCCATAAGCATGTTCCTCTTATGGAAGAACATCCAGATGAAGCAATTGCAAATAATATTCTCGGTACAAGAAATTTAGTAGAAGCTTCTGATAAATATGGAGTTAAACGTTTTGTTATGGTTTCCACTGATAAGGCTGTATCGCCTGCCAGTATTATGGGGGGAACAAAGAAGATTGCCGAAAAAATAGTCAGAGCATATGCTGTAAATTCTGCAACAAAATTTATAATAGTTCGTTTCGGAAATGTTCTTGGTACCAGAGGAAGTGTGGTTCATACGTTTAAACATCAAATAAGTTCCGGAGGGCCTGTAACTGTTACCCATCCTGATATGACCCGTTATTTTATGACAGCTCCTGAAGCAGTATTACTCATATTGCAGGCTGCTTCTATGGGACAGGGAGGGGAAATTTTCATACTTGATATGGGCCGTCCTGTGAATATTCTTACTCTTGCTAAAAATCTTATTGAGCTTTCAGGCTATGATCCGGAACATGATATTCCCATCGTTTTTTCAGGTCTTCGTCCTGGAGAAAAATTAACTGAACGCCTTTATGATGAAGAAGAAGAACTTGTTAAAACTGAAAATTCTAAAATACTATCTGTAAAAACATCTTCTCCGGACAGAGATAGAGTAATAAAGGATATACAGGATATAGAAACTCTTTTAAAGAAACAGTCCTTTAATGATTTAATTGTAAAATTCAGAGAAATAGTTCCTACTATAGGACAGAATTCAACTATTTAAGCAATACTGTCTTCCATCAGAGTAAATGTCAGAAATGGTTATATGTCAGGTCTTTATTTTTTATAAAACAGGAGTTTATACCATTTAGTTATCAACCATATTTAACTATAAAGCCAGTAAAAACAAGGAACTTATGAAAAAGTGCAGATCTATAGTTAAGCAGAGAGCCACGTAAAAATATATATTATGTTTTTTCCTTGATTTTCTTTATTTTTCAATTTTATGTAATATTCTTATGTGTAATCTGACTGTATAAAAATGATGGTCAGATGGAGAATTACAGATCAATATTATTAAAGTGTCACGAGTTGTTTCCTTATAAAAATGGGGCAGGAGAATAATTATTTTCTGTATCTCGATACAAAAAATTGAAATAAGGGATATTCTATAAGTAATGAAGTTATTCCATATTTAAAGCGATATCTGGCAAAGGGTCTGTATAGCATGGACAGAAATTTTACAATCATATTTTTTAATGAATTATTTTTTAAAAGAAGAGAAGGCTTGTTATCAATAAAATAACATGTTACCTGAAGCATTTTAATGATTTTTTTCAGTTCCTCTGTATACCATGGCTGGGATTTATCTCCTTCTACTTCTTCATCAATCCATTCTTCCAGACAGGTCGGTTCTTTATAGCCATGTTTTATTGACAGTTCATGTAGTTTGCTTTCAGGTATAGGACGAAATTTATTTGGTTGAAATATAAGACATCTGGGATTTTCATCAATTAATTTCAATATAAGGTCAGTAGTTTTTTTTATATCTTCAGGAGTTTCAGTCGGTGTACCTATTATCCAGTTGTAGCCTGCTATTATCTTTTTATTCTGTGAGAGTTTTCTGTTCATTTCAATGATATCTTCTATTTTTATTCCTTTATTGAAGAGATCCAGAATTTTTTGAGAACCTGATTCTATACCTATATGGAGTATATTTGTCCCTGTTTCTGCAAGGTCATCTATATATTCTCTATCCATTTTGAGAACTTCATTTACTCTTGCACCGCGAAAGCTCATTTTTATTTTTATCTGTCTTCTTTTTACTTCTTTTATAACTGAATGGATATGTTTTAAATTTACAAAGGAATCATCGTCATAAAAATATATTTCCGTAGCTTCATAGTTTTTAATTAAATATGTCATATGATCCACTATTTCTTCTGCCGGTAAAGCTATCCATTTGTGGTTAAAATCACGGTAAAGTGTGGGAGATATACAGAATGCACAGTTATAAGGACATCCATAGGCACTGTAAATGGGAAAGATTTTTTCAGTAGAACCTATCTGACCATAATGGGAAAAATCTTTTATTAAGAAATATGGTATATCAGTATAACATACCGGTTCAAATCCTCTATATGGAGGGTTTATATGTATTTCTCTATTGAGCTTATAACCCAGACCCGGTATATCTTTTAATTCCTCCGAATTTATGTTGTTTTTTTGTAAGATTTCTGCCAGTTTTACAGATGTGCTTACACCACTGCCTGACACTGTAAAATCTATATATTCCTTTTCCAGTATCTGTTTCGGTTTTATTGTAGGATGAGATCCACCCCATACTACAGGAATATTGCCGGATTTTTTTACCGCTTTCGATACTTCAATGGCATTAGAAACAGGAGAACCACTCATAACAGTTAACCCGACAAAGAGAGTATTTTCATCCAGAAAGTCATATAGCTTCGTTCTCCAGTTACTTCCATAGATTCTGTTATCAACTATTATTACTTCAAATTTCTTTTTTATCAGACCGGAAGCTACATATAAAAGACTTAATGGTATATGACGGGCAAATTCTCCTGATATACCCATTGTAGGTTGTACAAGTATTATTTTATTTTTCATAATTTATCCTGGTATATATCATACCTAAAATAAAAGCTATATAGCCAAGAGCAGAGAAAGACATTACTGTTAGCCATATTATAGTAAGAAAAAGACACACGTTGAAATTTAAGAATCCTGTGAGAAATATCATAGAGATACCAATAAGTGTTATTATTATGTGGGCCATAAAGCATTTTAACGGTCTATGGATCAATGTGAGGCTGAATATCAATATAAGGGTTCTTATGGAATCTCTTACATGACGGACCTTTGAAAAGCCTATTCTGGGATAATATTTTATTGGAATATATTCTATGAATTTATTTGTCAGATAGGCATAAATAGTAATGGATGTGGTAAAAGAGAATTTCAGACTGAAGAGAGCCCTTCCTTCTAAAATACTTTTTCTGAACATTCTCAATCCGCTGTTAGGATCGGGGCAAATATTTTCTGTAAAATACAGGATAATCAATTTCAATACAAATCTTAAGATTTTTACCAGAAAATGCTGTTTCATATTGGTCATATCCCTTTTACCTACAACCATATCAAAGGCATCCATCATTGGTATCATTTTTATGATTTCTTCAGAATCATATGTGTCATCTGCATCGGTAATAGCTATCAATTCGTATTTCGCATGATCCGCTCCTGTTAGTATGGATTTACCATAGCCAAGATTTTTAGGATGTCTTATAACCCTGACATTAAAGTGAGAAGCTGTATTTCCTGTGTTATCTGTGGAACCATCGTCAATAACTATTATTTCATACTCTCTATCTGTTTTATTCATTACCTTTATGAGTTTTTCCAGTACTTTACCTATGCCATGTTCTTCATTATAAGCAGGTATAATTATAGATATACCCTGTTTCTCTTCATTCATTTTTTTCATCACTTTCCGGTTTTATAAATTGAAATTCAACCTCTTCAAAACCACCCACCCAGAACGCCCAGATTCTGGAACAAAAAAATGGACACAGATTTGCCAGAAAATCCAGAATATTTCCTATTGTTTTACATATAATATATAAATTTTCGGATAATACAATTTTTTTCAGATGTTCCTGAGCAAACCATTTCATCTTAACGCCTTTAGAAATCAGGTCAAGACCTGTATAACCGGCTTTACATTCAGGATAAAAATAATAGTAAAAACTTACATCAAAACCTCGCTTATGGTCGGGATGGGTAAATCCTCTGCTGAAATGGGGCACTTTTATAATTATTCTTCCGCCAGGTATTAATATACGGCATATCTCTTTCATAACATCAAATGGGTTTTCCAGATGTTCAATTACATGTTCTGCAATCACCAGTTCGAATGAATTATCTTTGAAAGGATATGGTATTTTACTTAAATCAAAGAAAATATCCGCAGGTGTGTCCATACTGATATCTGCATTTATAAAACCTTTTTGAGGAAATTGTCCGCAACCGAGGTTAAGTTGTTTCATTCCTTATACCTGTTTTAAATTATTTAGCTAAATTACTTCTACATAATTTTCATCTAAATCTTTAATGAAAATTCCTATACCGTTAAATTTATTCCTTTTTGTTTCAGGACATATTTATTAAAAAATTTAAATTCATTTTCTTTATTATTCCCCAGCCAGTTATTCACGGGAGCATTAAAACCTGATTTCTTTTTATAAATTGTTTCCCGGGGAAGATATGTTTCTAACATTTTTTTCAGTATATATTTTCCATTATTTTTTATCTTATATTTTGAAGGAACAGTGGCTATATATTCTACCAGATCTCTGTCCAGATAAGGAGACCTGGATTCTATAGAAAATGCCATAGTAGCTCTGTCTATTTTTACCAGTATATCGTCAGTAAGCCAGGTTTTTACATCTACATATAAATGCTGGTTTATATAATCGAGTTCTTTTACTTCGTCATAATAATTTTTAAATATAAAATAGGGATTTGACGAAATTATTTCCTCTTTATATTCTTCTCCTATAAGATAAATCCTTTCTTTTTCATTATGAAGTTCTCTCCATAAATAATGGGCATACTGATAATCTTCAGGGAGACCTTTTGAAAATTGTCTTAATTTGAAGCCAGGATTTACTTTTTTATTTGTTTCTATGGCAAATTTATTCAACAATAAAGAAAGGATTTTTTTTGTTTGTCCCGGTAATATATCAAAGGTTTTTTTTATTTTATCTGCTTTATAGGTTTCATAGCCGGCAAAGATTTCATCTGCTCCGTCACCTGAAAGAACTACCTTTATGTATTTTGATGCCAGACAGGAAACGTCCATCATAGGTATAAGAGATGTATCGGAAAAAGGTTCGTCATATTTTTTTATATAGTCCTTTATTATCTCTTTGTCTAAATTGTTATAAAGAATTTTTTCATGATGAATTGTTTTCAGATAATCAGAAACGATTTTCGCATCATGGGCTTCATTATAACTTTCATAAGAAAAACCTATACTGAAGGTATGTAAATCATCTTTATTATATTTTTTTGTAAAGGCCACTACTCCGCTTGAATCCAGTCCTCCGCTTAAAAAAGCTCCGACAGGAACATCACTTATAAGTCTGTATTTTACAGCTCTATCAAATAAATATTCCAGATTTGCTATTATCTCTTTTTCTTTTTCTTCTTTTACATTAAAAAAATAGTTTTTATATTCCCAGTATCTTGTTTTTTCAGTTATTTTGCCTTCTTTGAATTTTATATATGTTGCCGGTTCAAGTTTATATATTTCTTTGTAAATAGTGAGAGGGCTGAGTATATATCCGATGGCCAGATAATGATTGAGAGCAGATATTGACAGAGTAGCTCTGTTTTTTATTTCCTCATCTTCCATCAATGCTGTGAGTTCCGAGGCAAATGTAATTTCATCATTTAACAGTGTATAATAAAGAGGTTTTTTCCCGAATCTGTCTTTTGCCAGAATCAATTCTTTTTCTTTACTGTTCCATATAGCTATGGCGAACATACCATTAAATTTTTCAAAACATTTTATACCCCAGTGAATATAGGCATAGAGTACTACTTCCGTATCAGAATTACTTTTAAAATTATATCCATACTGAAGCAGTTCTTTTTTTATTTCCTGGAAATTATATGTCTCTCCGTTATAAGTTATGGTGTAGATTTTTGATGGATCCTGCATCGGCTGGTGAGCCAGTGCAGATAAATCGATTATGGATAATCTTCTGTGCCCGAAGGTTGCTATTCCGTCAATATCCAGGACACATCCAAAGTCAGGTCCTCTGTGGGTTAATTTTTGATTTATTTTTTCTATTCTTTCTTTTTCTGGAGGAGTTCTGAAATTTACTTTACCACAAATACCGCACATTTTTAATCTCCTTGAAGTGAATATATTATAATATAAAGTGAAGCACTTTGCAAAGATTCTCTATAGATAGTATTTTTTTATGACAGATGATTTCACTTTTCACCCTGAATATTCTACGACAAATTTCTTTTTCCATTGTATATAAAATCGCCTGTCATTTTTAAATGCAATCTCTTTACTTTTAACAAATATAAGTGATATATTATAGAGATGACTATAGATTTTTACTATAGATTTTATGGAACCCGCGTTATATATTACCGTCAGTAACAGCTATTCAGTTCCTTTAAATGAAGATTTTTGTGTTCCTATTATGGTCAACCCGGTAATAAAAAACATTAAAGGAGGCAGACCTCTATGCAGATTGAAAGAACAAGTGATTACAGGTTTTATTCATCCAATATTACAAATGTAAATGTATCTCAAAATACAACAAAGATTACAAAAGATAAAGCGGAAGATAAGCAGGATGTTGATAAAAAAGGGGATAAAAGTCAGGAACAGGCAAAGGAAAAGACTCCAGGTATAGATACAAAAGATAAGACTGATTTATCTATGGATGCACAGGCAGAGAATAAGGTTCAGAATGTTCAGGACAGTGATGTAGATAATAAGGTTAATGATGTGAAAAAATCTATAGATGAGGTCACGCAGCCGGGCGGTAAGGCTGAAGAAAATCAGAAATCTGCCGGTGCTGCTTCAATGGGAGGAGCACAGGGTGTCCGTCAGGTTCAGGGTGTGCAGCAGGGGGGGCAACAGGGTAAGATCTCCGAAATAGCGGGAAATATGGCCAATAAAGTAGACGGTATAAAACAGGGTGGCCAGACAGGATTTATAAATGAACTGAGCAGTAATGTGTCTTCCATAAAGGAAAACCTCCAGGGAAAAAATGTGTCAAAAGCCAATGACATGGATGAAAAGGTAAATGCCTTAAAAGAAACTTTGAATAAACATGCAGGAACGGAAAAAACAAAGGATATAAAGGACGGAGCAGAAGATAAATCTCTAAAGGAACAGAATAGGGCAGGAGATAAAGATAAATTACATGAAACTGATAAATCTAAAGAAACAGATAAAACAAAAGAAGCAGGCAAGGGGACAGATGATAAAAAGGTAAACAATACAAAGGAAAGTGAACCGGCAAAGGTTACAAAACCTGAGAATGCTCAGATTAATCAGGGGAAGGGTAATGAAGAAATAAAAGGTGAAAAAAAGGGCAATGAACTTGATGATACAGACCCGCAGCAGGAACAACAAAAAATACAAATGATGATGGAAGAAATTCATCTCAGAGGCATAACAAATATAAACAGAGCTGCAGAAGAAGCAGGATTCAGTATTAACCAGGTTAATGACGAAAATATAGGAGAAATATCAAAGGTTGCCAGAAGGGACATGCAGCAGCTTTTGCAACCTGATAAGATTTACGGTATACCGGATCATAATGAAAGAATCGGGCAGAAGGTTGAAGACGGAGTAAAGAAAAAACTCGAAGAGTTCCTCGGCAGAGGAGGAAATGAAGATGAACTCAAGGAAAAAGGTATGGGGAAGGAATAATAGCTCATGGATGTTACCAACAGAGTTTTAAGAAGTAATTTTATGATTATCTTACCATCGGGCAATTGCACGAAGCAAAGCCGGCCGGAAAAATAGAGGTCTGATGTTTTTCCTCTTAATTAAGTTTATCCAGACAGTGAGGTGAATAAAATTACCAGTCCGCGTGTCACGCATTACGCGTCACGCGTCACGATTATATAAAGTTTTATCGGTACAGGGAAGTTCAGTTAAATCTGACACGGTTCCCGCCACTGTGATCAGGGAGTGATCCTGCAATATGCCACTTTCGTTATAGATGGGAAGGCGCAGGCTCATTATGATCTGAGAGTCAGGAAACCTGGCCGGTAAAAAACTCTTGATTACCTTCGGAGAAAAGGGAAATGAGGAAAACCTCGTCTCGCAGAAGTCGGGGTTTTTTATTTAGAGCTTATAGAAAGGTATATGATGAAGAAATTTTTACTGATACTATGTACATTATTTATTTGTTCCATAACATTATCGTCGGGGAAAGACCTGTTTCCTGTAACAGTAGCAGACAGTTCCGGCAGGAAAGTTACTGTTAAGTCACAGCCTCAGAGAATTGTTTCTCTGAGTCCGAGCATTACAGAGTTACTCTTTTATCTAGGTCTTTCTGAAAAAGTGGTGGCTGTGGCAGGACATTGCGACTATCCTCCCGATGCTTTAAAAAAGCCGAAAGTAGGAGATGTAAATCTGAATATGGAAAAGCTTATGGAATTTTACCCTGATTTAATTGTTGCAGATAACGGCCTTTCTGATAATTTGCTCTCCTGCTCGGATTCTCTCGGAGCAAATGTTTTATTTTTAGATTCAACAGATATGGATGGTATCTTTAATTCCATAATTCTTCTGGGAAAAGCTACAGGTGAAACAGGAGTAAGCCATCAGCTTGTTAATTCATTGAAAGAAGAGATAGAAGGCATGAGAAAAAAAATTCCCCGTAAGAAAATAAGGGTTTTTGTGGAGATATGGCCTGAGCCTCTTATGACAGTAGGAGCTAAAAGTTTTATAAATGATATTATAACCCTTGCAGGAGGCATAAATATAGCAGGTGATATGGAAAAAAATGACATACAGATAAGCAGTGAATGGGTAGTAGAGAAAGATCCCCACGTTATTATAGTTTCAACGCCCGGAACCAGAGATAGAGTAATGTCCAGAACAGCGTGGCAGCAAATATCAGCAATAAGAGAAAAACATGTTTATGAAATAGATCCTGATATTTTTGTCCGCCCCACTCCCCGTATTATTATGGCAATAAGGCAGATCTCCCGCTGGCTTAAAGGAGAGAAATTTTGAAGAATGAAAAAACTTTTGTATATCTCTGTCCTTCTTTTTATACTCTTTACACTCATAATCGTTTCAATATCCCTTGGTTCGGTAAAGATAGATATCTGTGAATTAATCAATATGTTTATGTCAATATGTTCCGGCAGAGAGAGGAATTTTTCGGAAGGACACTGGAATATAGTTTTCCTCATAAGGCTTCCCAGGATTTTACTTGCCTGTCTTGTAGGAGCAGCTCTTGCCATTGCCGGGGCAACCTTTCAGGGATTTTTACGAAATCCTCTGGCAGATCCATATATAGTAGGCGTGTCAGCCGGTGCTGCCGTAGGTGCCGGGTGCTCGTTTCTTTTTAAACTGGACAGGTTTTTTATTTCTCCTACGCCTCTCTGTGCTTTTATGGGAGCAGTGTTTACTGTATTTCTCGTATATCAACTGTCTCTTGTAAGGGGGAAAGTCCCTGTAGATACTTTTTTGCTTGCCGGTGTCATAGTAGGTTCTTTTTTCTGGGCTCTTGTGTCATTTATTATGTTTTTAACAAATGAAGATCTCCATAAATTAATTTTCTGGATGATGGGAAGCCTGGCAGAAAAAGAATGGTCTCATATTTTATTGATCCTTCCTTATTTAGCAGCAGGGAGCGTAATAGTCTGGGTCAATTCAAGAAGTCTTAATGTCATGACCCTGGGGGATGAGTCAGCCCATTATCTGGGTCTGAATGTGGAAAGAACAAAATTAATCCTTATATGTGCTGCTTCTCTGATTACTGCTTCTGCTGTTTCTGTAAGTGGTATAATAGGTTTTGTAGGACTTATTGTTCCTCATATGGTAAGGATGATTTTTGGCCCTGATAATCGTGTTCTCATACCTGTTTCTGCTATAACAGGCGCCATACTTCTGGTTTTTTCCGATACTATTGCCAGAACCATTCTGTCTCCTGTAGAACTGCCTGTAGGTATAATTACTGCTTTACTGGGAGCACCTTTTTTCTGTTATCTTTTAAGAAAAAGAAAGTTTTCTTTTTTCTGACATAGTAGAAATTCTCGCGTCACGATCACCTGTCACGCGTTACGAACCATGAGGTTTTACAGATGAATATATTTGAAATAAAAGATGTGACTTTCGGATACAGACAGGATTTGCTTCTAAAACAACTTACCTTTCAGGTTTCAGAAGGGGAATTTTTATCTATTACAGGTCCTAACGGAACGGGTAAATCTACATTACTTCGTCTCATGTCAGGTTTTTTGAAACCTTCCGAAGGTTCAGTTTCGTTTATGGGTAAGAAACTTGATACTTTTAACCAGTCAGAACTTGCAAAGCATCTCGCCTTTGTTTTACAGGATTCCTTTATAAATTTTCCCTATACTGTAAGAGAAATAGTTTCTATGGGAAGATTCCCTTTTCTCGGTACATTTCAGAATGAAAGCAAAGACGATAAGAATATAATAAATATTGCTATGGAAAAAACAGGTGTTTTAAACCTGTCCGAAAGACCTGTAACAGAACTCTCAGGAGGAGAACGTCAGAGGGTCATGATTGCAAAAGCCCTGGCGCAAAAACCTTCTGTCTTAATCCTGGATGAACCTACATCGAGTCTTGATATAAATTATCAGATAGATATTCTGGATGTTATTAAATTATTGAACATAGAAGAACATGTTACTGTAATCATGGTTGCCCATGATCTTAATCTGGCATGCCAGTACAGTGACAGACTCTTATTACTCAGTAAAGGTTCTGTTTATGCTTCAGGCCCGCCCTCCGATGTGATTACGGAAGAGAATATTTATAATGTATTTTCTTTACATGTTAATATCGATAAAGAACTGTCCCGTAGATTCCCCAGGATATCACTTCTGTCAAAGATTATTTAAGTTACTTATCTATATATTCAGGTAACTTCTTTTCTGCTATAATATTTTACGTAGAAGTTAAAAATGAAGGAGTGATATTTTTGACGATATAAGGGAAGAAATAAAGGATCTTAAAATTGAAGTAAGTGAAAAATTAATGTACAGTGATAAAAGGTTTGAAGAGATAAACAGAAGGCTGGCCAGGATTGAATCCAATATGACATTATGATGGTTTTGCTTTCGGTTTTCGTCTTGTCAGGAGCGGTCAGTAAATGGTAAAAAAGAAGTTTTATGTAATATGGAAAGGCAAAAAAACAGGAATCTTTACCTCATGGGATGAATGTAAAGATTTTGTTCTCGGTTTTACAGGTGCAAAATATAAATCGTTCGACACTATGGAACTGGCAAAAGAGGCCTTTAACAGTGATAGTAAAAATTTTATAGGAAAACATGTATGTGAACTATCGGAACAGGAGAGACTCAGAATTGGTGAGCCGGTTATGAAAAGTATTTCAGTCGATGCGGCAGAAAATGATGGCATTGTAGAATACAGGGGGGTAGATACAGAAACAGGCCATATTATCTTCAAACAGGGGCCTTTTGAAGGAGGAACAAATAATATAGGAGAATTTCTTGCCATAGTCCACGGCCTTGCTTATTTGAAAAAGATTGACATTACCATACCTGTCTACAGTGACAGTATTACTGCCATAGGGTGGGTTAAAAATAAACGGGCAAATACCAGAATGGAAAGGAGTCAAAAAAACGATAAATTATTTGACCTTGTAGACAGAGCGGAAAAATGGCTCGCAGAAAATAAGTACTGCAATAAAATATTAAAATGGGAAACAAAAGCGTGGGGTGAAATCAGGGCTGATTACGGAAGAAAATAATATTTTGTCGAAGGCTCGCGTCACGCGTCACGCGTCACGCGTCACGATATACCAGGAGGGCACGTTATGAAAAAATCATATCTATCTTTATTTTTTACTATCTTTTTTATCTTATGTCTGTCCGGTTTTTCTCTATGTGCGGAGATTACGGTCGTAAGTATCGATTATTTGCCGGAAATATTCCCTGTTTACTGTGTACTCGGAAGCAAAATCTTTGCTGAAGGTGACGGACTTTTTATGTGGCAAATAAAAAATACGGGGAAAAAAGAAGAAACTATAAAGGTTATGAGTCAGGTTCTGGATTACAGTAACCCTGCAACTCAGATGGTAACGTTAAAACCGGGAGAAGTTAAAACTGTAGGACAATTCCCTGTATTCAATGATAAAATCCTCGATCTCCCGGAACAGAAACTCTGTACTGCAAATTTTAAAGTTTTTAAAGGCAATGATATAATATATGAAGAAACTAAAGAAATGACTCTTCTCGCTACAGATGAGTTGATCTGGGGTATAGATACTGATTTTGATATGTCTTTTTTACTCGCTGCATGGGTTACCCCGAGAGACCCTGTAATAGGGGAGATTTTAAAAAAAGCAAAAGAAAAAATGCCTGATAGAACCCTCAGTGGTTATCAGAGAGAATCTGCAGAAGACGTGCTTGCCGAAATGGACGCAGTATGGAAAGCAGTTCAGGAACTCGGTATTTCCTATGTTTCCAGTACGGTATCCTTTGGTGCAGGTTATACTCAGAGGGTAAGGCTTCCGAGAGAAAGTATCAAGGAAAAGTCTGCCAACTGTGCCGATGGAACAGTCCTTCTTGCATCAGTTTATGAAAACCTGGGGTTAGAACCTCTCCTTGTTATTACTTCGGACCATGTATATTTAGGTGTAAAAGCCGCATCAGGCAGCCAGGAAGCTTATTATATAGAAACAACTATGCTTGGAGATTCAACTTTTCAGGAAGCCGTAGATGCAGGATATGAAAATTTTCAGGGACTGGCAAAATTAAAGGAAGGCACAGATTATGTGATAATAAATGTAGTAGACTTAAGAGGGGAAGGTATTACTCCTATTCCCGTAAAGGGAGAAGTGCCTAATATTTAATCGGCGACAGAGGCAAAAGCTTCTGTGGCTTCTGTGATTATCGCCGTAACGCTTAATGCGTCACGATTAAAAAGATTGGAGGAATGTAATATGAGCAATGAAGAAGAAGAAAAAACAGTTTATGCTCTTCAAAACCCGGAAAATGTAAGAAAGATGTATAAAGCTCTTGCAATTATCGGCGAACATTTAGATGAATTTAAAGCAGATATGGAAGAGAAAAGCAGGGATATGGAAGAGAAAAACAGGGATATGGAACGGCGTAAACAGTCAGATTCTGATGTGACTCAGGGATTGTAAGAAAATAGCTTCAGGAAATTATGGTTATTGTCCTCGCGTCACGCGTCACGCGTCACGCGTTACGAATCAAAGGAGGTAAGATTATGAATTATAAGAGAGTAATTGTGTTCTTTTTTTTAATATTTCTTCTATCTACAATGATAGTGAATGCTTCTGAGATTTTTGATTCTATAAAAAGCGGTGAAATTACAAAAATAAAATTAATACTTGAAAAAAAACCGGAAATGGCAAATCTTCTGGAAGATAACAGAACTCCTTTACATGAAGCGGCAGGGAATGCCCGCAGAGAAGTGGCAGATGTGATTATTGATTTGCTTCTGTCAAAAGGAGCAGATATTAACGGACGGGATGCTGAAGGAAAAACTCCTCTTTACTGGGCAGTACAGAATAATCGTAAAGAAATAGCGGAATTGCTCATATCTTCCGGCGCAGAAGTCAATGTAAAAGATAACTCCGGTAAAAGCCCTCTTCATGTGGCTTCACAGCAGGGAAGAAAAGAGATAACAGAACTGCTCTTAAATAAAAATGCACTGTCAGATGCCAGAGACAGTGAAGGGAAAATCCCTCTTCATCTTGCCGCTCAGAGCGGTCGTAAAGAGATTATTGAATTATTTTTATCAAAAGGTGTTAATATAAACTGCAGGGATAATTCAGATAAAACCCCCCTTCATCTTGCATCTCAGAACGGCTATAAAGATACGGTGGAATTACTTTTATCGAAAGGTGCTGATATAAAGGTTAAAGATAATGAAGGAAAGACCCCCCTTCATCTGTCATGCCAGAACTGTAGAAAAGATGCAGCAGAATTACTTTTATCAAAAGGTGGAGATGTAAATTGCAGAGATAATTCCGGTAAAACCCCTCTTCATCTTGCATCTCAGAATGGTGGCAGAGAAATAATAGAATTACTTTTATCAAAAGATGGGGATCTGAATGCCAGAGATTCTGAAGGTAAAACTCCTCTTCATCTTTCCTCTCAAAACAGCAGAAAAGAAAGTGTTATTTTTCTGCTTGATAAAGATGCCAGTATAAATATGAAAGATAATTCCGGCAAAACCCCTCTTCATCTTGCATCTCAGAACGGCTGCAGAGAAGTAGTGGATTTTCTTTTATCAAAAGGTGCGGATATAAGGAGTAAAGACAGTGAAGGAAAAACTCCTTTTCATCTTGCCTGTCAGAACTGTCGTAAAGAGTCAGCAGATTTACTCTTATCCAAAGGTGCTGAAATAGATTGTAAAGATAATGCCGGTAAGGCTCCGATTTTCTGGGCATCTCAGAATGGAGCCATAGAGATAGTTGATTTCCTTGTATCTAAAGGTGCCGATATTAATTTAAAGGATAATTCCCTTAGAACTCCTCTCTTTTATGCTGTTCAGAACGGGCGAATTGATGTCGTTGATTTCCTTGTAACTAAAGGCGCAGAGGTAAATATAAAAGATAAAAGTAATGTTACTCCTCTGAAACTGGCAACGGAAAAAGCCGGCAGTGATATGGTGGAATTGCTTAAAAAATATGGGGCAGTTGAATAAAGAGGTTTATTGATTTTTAGAAATACTGCAGAGGGGTTTGATGTCTGTCAGACCCCTCTGTTATAAATTTATATGAATAGGTGGGTCATATGAAAACTTACAACGTAGGAATAATAGGTTACGGAGGTTTCGGAAAATTTCTTCATTCTTCGTGGAAAAAACTCCCTTCTGTAAAAATACTTGCCCTATCGGATATGAATATATCTTTAAAACCTGATAAAATAGAAAGATTCTATAATGACTGGCATGATTTGTTAAATGATAAAGATATAGATATCGTTTCAATTGTAACACCTCCGTCTTCTCATTGTGAAATAGCCTGTGCCGCTATGGAACATGGAAAACATGTATTAATTGAAAAACCTCTGGCAATAGATTTAGAAGATGGAAAAAAAATTATAGATAAGAGAAATGACACAGGCAGAATTGCTACAATAGATTATATAATGAGATTTAATCCCATAGTAGAATCTCTTGGAGCTTTAAGTCATGGAGGTTTTCTGGGGAACCTGAGAAGGGTAAATGTGGAAAATTATGCTCACGACAGCACTCTTCCCTGTGAACACTGGTTCTGGAACAGTAATATATCAGGCGGTATTCTTATAGAACATGGTGTTCATTTTATAGATCTCGTAAACAGTCTTACAGATCAAAAATTCGCTTCTGTTCATGGTATGTCTTTTTATAGAAATGAAAAACAGGAAGATCAGGTTCTGGGAAATGTCCTTTATGACAGGGGACTTATTGCCACTCATTATCATTCTTTTGCCTGTCCCGATTTCTTTGAAATTACAACAATGCTTTTTGCCTTCGATCTTGCCAGAATCCATATAGAAGGGTGGATTCCTCTATGGGGAAAGATAAGTGCTCTTGTAAACAAAGAAACGAGAGAGAAGCTTTCCATGTTGCCCGGGTTTAAGCTTCAGAGTTCCATACCTGTAAAATCAAATAAAATCTATTGCGGCGGCGTGGAATATTATGTGGAAGAAATGATTTCAGGAAGTTTTTATATAGGTCTTCAAAAAAGCGAGGTTTATTCTAATTGTGTTTGCGCTGTAATGGCTGATCTTATCAAAGCAATTGAAGAACCGGGACACTCCCTCAGAATTAAATTAGAAGACGGCCTGACCAGCCTTGAGATAGCTGTCCTTGCTACGAAAGAGGCAGGGCAGAGATTTATATGAGAGCCGTGAAGGGTTAAGAGTGAAGGGGGAAGAGAAGAATAGCTTTTTATATGTTCATTCTGTCAGAATAACTGCAAGTATTAATACTGCAAATAAAGATAGAATTATAATGAGTAGTGATAGGAGAGCAGATGAAGGGTCTATCTGTTCATAGGTGATGTGTTTTTTACTCTCACGAAGTTTTTCTTGTTTCTCTTCTTCTGTTTTAACAGATTTTTTCTTTTTTTTCTTCTTCTTTTTTGATTTACTCGTTGGCATTTCTATATCAATAGAATACATGTATTTATCCAGTTGTTCTTTAAATTCTATTACACTTATATAACGTTTCACAGGTTCTAAACTTATTGCTTTTTCCAGTATTTTTTCAAGTTCCTCCTTTATTGACGGTTTCAATTGCCTTGCAGGAGGAAATTTAAATGGTGTCAGTGTGGGATCATATCCTGTAAGCATCTGGTATAATATTACACCCAGGCTGAATATATCGGATTGAGGGGTTGACTGCCCTCTTCCTTTATATTGTTCAGGTGCTGCATAACCGGGAGAACCGAGCCTGAAAGTATCAGTATCTTTATCGGGATTATAATAACGGGATATACCGAAATCTATAAGTCTCACTCTGTTTTGCGGTGTTATTATTATATTTGCCGGCTTTAAGTCCCTGTAAACAACCGGTTGCTCAAAAGCATTATGGAGATAGTTCAGAATTGATGCAAGTTCTATAGTCCATTTGATTGCTTTGTTCTGAGAAACAGGATAAGTTTTTATCACTTCTTCAAGTGTCTGACCTTTTATATATTCCATTACAATATAATCATGGCCGTCGTCTCTGAACGCACCGTACATTTCAGGAAGTCCGGGATGGTTGAATTTAGATATAAATTCGGTTTCTCTGAAGAATATTTCATGACACAGTTCTTCTGTTAATTTTGAGTCAGGTGAAGGTACAAGCTCTTTTATAACCATATGCCTGTGGTCCTTAATATATTCTACGAGATAAACATTCCCCATAGCACCTTTGCCAAGGAATTTTTTTATTCTATATTCATTATGTAATATTGTTCCCATATTAAGTTCCATGATTACAGTAATTATATCATAATAATTTATTTTTTTCTCATGAAAAAAATTACTTCGATTTAATTGCTTTTTTATAGTAAATTATTTAAAATTATGATCTGTAAATAATCCTTCAGTTACAGAAATAATAAATTATAAAAAATGGAAGTCAGGTAATTCTTTATGCCATTGAAGGAGGAGGACATGCATGGCCCGGAGGTCTTCAGTATATGTCCGAAGATAAGATTGGTAAGACATGCAGGGATATAAATGGCAGTCAGGTTATATGGGAATTTTTTAAATCTGTGAAGAAAAGTGAGAAGTGAAGAGTGGAAAGTGAATATCAAACAGTAATGTGTCACTGGTAACTGGTCACTGATAACTGGTCACTGAAAAGGGGGATTTTATATAAACAATTTACATGACAACATTTCACCGAGACTTATTTTCTGGGAACTGACACAGAGATGTAATCTTCGCTGTGTTCATTGCCGGGCTTCTGTGAGTTCTTTCCCTCTGCCGGGGGAATTAACAGGAGAAGAAATAAAAAAAGTAATTTACAGCCTGACCGTTTTCGGGAAACCGATACTGGTTCTTACAGGAGGAGAACCTCTTTACAGAAGTGATATATTTGACATAATAGATTATGGAGTAAAGATGGATTTTCCTGTTGCTCTTGCTACAAACGGTACCCTTATAGATGAAGCTGTGGCAGATAAAATTGTATCATCAGGAGTGAGAAGGGTAAGTATAAGTATAGACGGTGCTTCTTCTGCAACTCATGACGGTTTTCGGGGAATTGCCGGATCTTTTCAGGCTACTATGAATGGATTTAATAATCTGAAAAAACATGGTATGAGTATTCAGTTCAACACTACAATAACAAGGCATAACTTCAGAGAAATACCGGATATTTTAAATATGGCCGTAAATCTCGGAGCAGATGCGCTTCACGTATTTCTCCTTGTCCCTGTCGGATGTGGTGTGGAACTTTCAAAAGAACAACAGATAACACCTGATGAATATGAAGATATTCTTAACTGGCTTTATGAAAAATCCCAATCGTCTCCTGTGCAATTAAAAGCTACCTGTGCACCTCATTATTTTCGTATAATGGCTCAGAGAGGAAAAGAGAGAGTGAAAAGAGGTAATGGAGCTCATAGTATGTCAGCTATGACTAAAGGCTGTCTTGCAGGAAGTGGCATCATGTTTATATCTTCTACCGGAGATGTCAGACCATGTGGCTATCTTCCCGTAAGTGCAGGGAATATAAGAGAGAAAAACATAGAGGAAATATGGAAGAACGGAGACATATTCAGAGAACTCAGAAATCCGGATAACCTGAAGGGTAAGTGTCTTGTCTGTGAATTCAAACATATCTGTATGGGATGCCGTGCCAGAGCGTACGGAGAATGTGGAGATTATATGGGTGAAGAACCGTTTTGTTCTTACATGCCGGCTAAATTAAGGAACAGAAAGGATGATTTGAATGGATACAGGGGATAAAGAAGTAATAGAAATACTTTCCCTCGTTGAAAAACTAAAATCCCCCATGTTTGCTATCCGTGAGGGGGCAAAAAAAGAACTTACAGGGACTAAGAAAGATCTGGCTTTTAAGGTTCTTCTGAAAATAATCTCTGAGGACAGCGACGAATACAGGAGAGCAGGAGCTATAGAAAGTTTACTTCTATTACCTGATGTTAATAAAACTTTACCTATTATAGAAGCTCTGAAAAAGGATACATCTGTAATGGTAAAGGAAAAAGCCATAGGTGCCCTCGGAATATTAAAGGATCCTGATAGTATAGGTCCTGTTATAGAAGCTCTTAAATCTTCTGACAGAAAAATAGTTCTTAAAGCTATATGGGCTCTGGGAGAGTTCAGAGATCATAGAGCACTGGAGCCATTTAAAAATTTGATTGAAAATACAGAAGATACAGAACTTAAAAGACAGCTGAAACTTGCTTTTGCCAGGGCTTTCCCTGATATAGATGTAATAGTGGAAAAAACTGCTGAAGAAAAGAAGAAAGAACTGTCCAATAATGTAAATAAGGTTACAACCTTTGTTACAAACTGGAAAGTAATAGTTGTAGCAATTTTTATACTGTCCCTTCCTTTTTTAATAAAACTTTTACTTGGAACAACAAGTTTCTCCTTTACAAAACCACAGCTTACAAAAGAGCTTTACAGAGAAAAAATTAATTCTATTATGAATAAGAAAGATCAATATGTAAGTGATTTCAAGAATAATTTAGAGAGAATATATGTAAAGGAAAGTCAGGTTATAAATCAGGCTCAACCTATGGAATTATGGGGTTACAGTGATAAGTTTATGGGATTGAAAAGAGAAATAGACGGGTTTACTTCACCTGAAGAATATAAAGATATAAATAAAAAAATAGTGGAAAATATAATTGTATATACTGAGATTACAACCTATTCAGGAAATATGTATACAAAGATTAAAGTTGAGCAATCTGTGAGTTATAAAGAGTTTATGAAAGATATAGATAAACAGATAAAAACAGCAGATAAGAATATTTCTCTGTTAATGAATGAATTAAATAAAACCAGATAAGTTCGATTAAAATCGTTATGTCTTGACTTGGAAAATATGCCTGTGTTATAATTTTTTTTCTGAATTTAATATTATACGATAATTTATTAAAAAGATGGTGCAATAATGTCTTTAGAGAAAAAATGTTTGATTATTTTTGACTGTGATGGAGTAATAGTTGATTCTGCTCCCCATTATATAGAAATATATAATAAAATATGTATTAAATATAATAAAAACTTTCCAATAAAAACACTGGAAGAATTTCGTTCCTGGTATGATTCCAAATGGGAGAATAACTTTTACAGGCTTGGATTTTCAGAGAAGGATATACCGGATATTCTTAATTATGAAAGTAAAATTGTAAATTATGATGACATTACATTATTTGATAATATGAAAGAAATTCTTCTGGATTTACATAAGAATTATTATATGGGCATTGCTTCAACTACACCGGAAGAAAAAATCAGGAAAAAACTTGAGAAAGAAAATCTTTGCGATATTTTTTCCATAATTTCAGGAGGAGATGACGGGATAA
>DAIOEN010000093.1:0-26986 GCA_036746235.1 Vulcanimicrobiota bacterium
TTCTTCTTTAACTTCTACCGGTTTTTCTTCTTTTTTAATTTCCTCTTTAACTTCTGCCGGTTTTTCTTCTTTTGCCGGTGTATCTTCATATTCCTCTTCTTTAATTCCAAATACTTTGTTAAGCTGTTCTTTTACAGTGGAGAAAAACCTGGAAATCTGATCCATAATAGATAATGCTTCAGTACTTTCTTCTTCTTCCTCTTCTTCCTCTTCTTCCTCCAATACCTTTTCAGAAATTTTACTCTCTATTTCCTCAGGCATTTCAATTACTTTTACAGGTTTAACTTCTTCTTTAACTTCTGACTGATCTATTACAATTTTAACTTCTTCCAACTTTTCTTCTTTTACAATCTTCTTTTCTATAATTTCTCCAAGAGCAGCCGGTTTCAGATCATCAATCTGTTTTTTTACTGTTTCAATATCAGGTCTTTCTTCAGATTTTAAATTAAGGCATTGAGATACCAGGGTTTCTACCTTTGATGACAATCCTTTTCTATAGTCATGGATACTGAAAAATTCATATGGGTTTTCTTCAGGATTTATAGCTGTAAGCAAAGAGTAAATGGTAACACCCAGGGAAAATATATCTGCTTTTGTATTGGTGAAATCTATACCTTTCTGTTCAGGAGGAGAATAACCCAGTGTTCCTCTGTATATGTCCTTACCTTCAGAGTCTGTTTCAAAAGCTTTCGAAAGGCCGAAATTAATTAATTTAAGTTCATTATTACCTGTTATCATAATATTAGAAGGCTTAAGATCCCCGACACCTATCGGGAAAGGTTTTCTATTATGGAGATAAGAGAGAACATCACATAAATGTTTTACTATTGTCAGTATAAATTCCGGTGGTATAAGTCCTTCTTTCCTGTAATAATTGTCCATAATTTTATCCAGTGTGTCACCATGGATAAATTCCATTACTGCCAGAAAACGAGAAGTTTTATTATCCATGTTTATATCATAGAAGTAATCTGTTATATTAACTACACCAGGATGTTGTGCATCTTCAAGAAAAGATACCATTCTCTTTAATCTATTCATTACATCTTTAATGGTAGTCGGAGGACTATCTTCCGGTGCTTTATATTGTATTTCTTTAATAGCTTTAGTAGATTTTGTTACATTTTTTTCTCCTAAATCTATCACTTCATATACTGCTCCATAACAGTCTTCCTGAATTATTCTTGTTATCTGATAGGAACTTTTTTCACTTTTTAATATGGTTTTTTCAGGTAAAATATTTACTATCTGCTTTAAATCAGATTTTTTCTTGTATCCGGCAAATTTAATATCTTTCCAGTTTTCCTTGAGACCTTTTTCTATCTTTTCAGGTTTTTCTCTGGTTTCTTTCTGTATTCCAGCTGTTATTACCGGTCCGGGTAATTTCCCGGCAGGTTTTATTTCATCTATTTTTTGAGTCGTAACAGGTGTTTTTTTAGTTACGGTACTATCAACTTTTTTCCCTAAAACTTCAAGAGCTGCTTCAGGTGAGAGTTTTTTTGTGTAAACTTTCGGAGGTTCTTTTTCTTCCATTGCCTTTCTTTTTATAACTTCTTCAGCAGTTTCTTTTTCCAGTTTTGTAGTAGCAGATTTTTTTACACGAACCTTTGCAGGAATTCTTCTATGAACAGACTTTTTACTTTCCGCTCCTTTTATTTCTTCTTTTGGTGCCGGTAAGATTGTTCTCTTTATTTCTTCTTTTGGTACCGGTAAGGTTGTTGTCTTTGTTTCTCCTTTTGGTACCGGTAAGGTTGTTGTCTTTGTTTCTCCTTTTGGTACCGGTAAGGCTATTGTCTTTGTTTCTTCTTTTGGTACCGGTAAGGTTGTTGTCTTTGTTTCTCCTTTTGGTGTGAGCAAGGTTGTTATCTTTGTTTCTTCTTTTGGTGTGAGCAAGGTTGTTATCTTTGTTTCTTCTTTTGTCTCCTGTTGGAGTGGTTTTGTTATCTTTATTTCTTCTTTTTCATCTTTTATAAATAAACTTCCCTGTTCTCTAAGTTCCTGTTTTGATACGAGTTTTTTTGTAAATCCTCTATCTTCTTTTGGTGTTTCGTCTTTCATAATAAGGCTTTCATGTTCTCTAAGTTCCTGTTTTGATACGAGTTTTTTTGTAAAGCCTCTATCTTCTTTTGGTATTTCACCTTTTTTAACTAATTGACTTGCTATATTTGTAGGAAGTTTTTGAGTTGAAGCTTTTTTGACTTTTATTTTTCTTATAATTCTTCTTTTCTGACTGTCTCCTTCTCCCTGACCTTCTCCACCAAATATAAAATCTTCTGGTTGATTGTTTTTATTTGAAAAATCAGACATAACAATCTCCTTTTTATTTTATTTTTTTTAATTATAACATTTAATATATTTTTACGCAAGAATTATTACTATTTAAGCTGTTTAAGCAATTTTTTTACTGTTTCCGCATTGTTTCCATCAGGTTCCAGTTCAAGATATTTTTTAAGTGCTTTAGAAGCTTCTTCTCTTTTATTTAAATTGAATTCTGATATACCGATAAGTAAATAAAGTTTTGCTGTATCAGGCATATATTCAAGTCCTTTTTTTGCGTTATTGACGGTTTCTACATAATCTCCCATGGCATAACACAGATCTGTTAGAGCTATATAAGCCTCTCCGTATCCTGGTTTATATTCCAGTGCTTTCATTAAGTAAGTCCTGGCTTTTGCTTTATCTGACTGATAATAAGCTATACCCAGGCCATAATATGCCTCAGGATTGGAAGGATTTATAGATATAGCTTTATCGAAATTTTTTATGGCTTCATTATAATTTTTATTCTGTAAATTTTTTAATCCATCCATAACTGCTCTGCCATCTTCCTGTGATATGCCGGGGCCCGGCCCGCTATCTATAACTGAGAGCCATTTTCTTGCAGTATTAGTATTTTCACCTTCAGGATATTTTAATAAATATTCCTCGAAAATTTCTTTTGCTCTGGAAGTCTGACCTGATGCATAAAAGGCTTCACCCAGATAAATATAGCATTCTTCATTATCAGGCAATAATTTCCTTGCATTTTCAAGATAGGCGATTGCTTTGTTATAGTTCTTTTGTGATGTATAGAGATTTCCCAGGTATAGATAAGAATATCCGAAATCTGGCTTGAATTTAATGGATTTTTCAAGATTTGATATGGCATTTGTACAGTCTTCCTCCATATAAGTCAGACCAACTCCGTAATAAGACATGGCTTCCTGTGTGGATAGGTTCATAACTTTTTTAAATTCTTCTCTCGATTCTTTGTTTTTGTCTGATTGTAAATAGAGGAATCCCTTTTTTAAATGATCTTTTATCTTTTGTTCTCTGTAGGCTTTATTTAATACATTGAATAGTAACAGAACTACTACAAGCAGTAAACCTATGGTTATAACACTGACAATCGTTTTCTTTTGCTGTGTTCTGTATTGAACTTCTCTTTCTGCTTCTCGCCATTCTATCAGATAATTAGGAGCTATACATTCAATAGAGACAATAGCTTCATCCTTTATTGACTGATTTGTTTCGTAATGAACAATTTTTTTGAGTGGTTCAAGAGCTCTTTCATCTTTTATTTTACCAAGAGCCATAATAGCTCTCATACGAACTTCATCAGACTGATCGTCAAGTGCCAGTATGAGAGGCCCTGAAAATGTTTTATCTCCGTACATTCCCATAGCCTGAGCGGCAGCAGCTTTTACCTGAGGGTTGTTGTCATTGATTAAAATTTCTTTCATTGTCTCTTCTATTTTAGAATTCAGTTTAAATCCTGCCAGAGCTTCTACTACACTCTTTCTGATCTCCCATTCATGTTCTTTTTTCAATATACTGAGCAACGGACCGGCAGCTTTTTCTGTTTTAAATTCCCCTATAGTTTTAATTGCAAATTTTCTGATATTTTTATCTGGAATATTTAACTGTAATATCATAAGATCAAGTTTATCTGCTTCTTCTGTTACAGGTAAGGCTACTTTAATTCCTCCTGTAAGAGCTTTTTTCATTTCCATTGCAGAAACAAAACGTTCTGCAGGTTTCAGTCTTACGCTTGTCATTATTATTGCATTTAATTCTTCTGTAATATCAGGTCTTTCTTTCAATACTGATTGAAAATTAAAAGGTATTGGTTGAACACCTGTGAGTAAATGATACATAGTTGCCCCGAGAGAATATACGTCACTTCTGGCTTCAGGCCTTCCTCTGTACTGTTCGGGAGACATATACCCTATAGTTCCTATAGCTGTTTTTGTGAGGGACATGTCTTCTTCTGCCTGTACTGTCCTGACTATGCCGAAGTCTATTAATATGGCTTTTTTGTCATAATCTCTTATCATTATATTAGAAGGTTTTATATCTCTGTATATTATAGGAGGATTTCTTGTATGGAGATAATTCAAAACATCGCATATCTGATTACTCCATTCCACTACATCTGCTTCCGGAAGACCGGGGTTCCCCTGTTCCGAAAGTATAGTACTCAGATCCTTTCCTTCTATAAAATCCATTACAAGATAATATCTTCCTCCTATTGAAAAATAATCACTTACGGAAGGCATATTCGGGTGAGTTAATTCTGATAATATTTTTGCTTCCATTTTAAATCTCGTAATTGCTTCCTGTTGTTCCTGCGGATTCATTGACAGATTTATCAATTCTTTTATTGCATATATCTTTCCGAGACTTACATGTTTTGTTTTATAAACAGAGCCCATGCCTCCGCTTTTTATTTTCTGTATAATTTCATATCTATTGGCCAGTATAATACCGGGAGTCAGGGCTTTAAGCTCTGTTGGTACATCTTCACTTCCAAGAGATATTCCGCAATCACTGCAGAATTTCGCATCTTTTTTATTTTCTGCACCACATTTAGGACAGTTATATATCATTTTTAACCTCCAGTCTTTTCAGTGAGCAGTGATCAGTTATCAGTGATCAGTTTTTATCAGTTATCAGTTACCGGTTTTTATCGGTTACCATTTATCAGTTATAATACTATGTAATATTACTGCTCACCGGTCACTGCTCACCGGTCACTGTTCCAAAGCCAAGAACATACATATCAGATGTTGCAAAAGGTAAGGAAAGGGATGCATTCATAAAATCACTCTGTATATAATCTTTATTTATTTTATGAAATATATCTAATAGTTCTCCGTAATTTCTATTGGCATGTAATTCATACCAGTTAAAATTTTTTATTATTTCATGGAACACAAGTCCTCTGTCTATGATCATTTTCTGTAATTTCCCGTGATTATCTCCTGTTACAACAGGGCATATACAGGTATAAAGTCTGCTTTTTTTATTTTTCTTCATAGACGAACAGGCCGGACTTATAAACATTTCCGCTCCTTTTATGTCCCACAGGGGATCAAGCATAACTGCATCGAAATAATCTTCCAGTTCTTTCGGAAGGCCATTTATCAGGTTTACATTATGTGTAATTATACCCATGTTTTTACTTTCTATAAAAGTAATAATTTCCCTGTCTATATCCAGCATATGTATTTCAAAATCAGCAAGTGATTTTAAAGCAAGACAGCAGAGATCCCCGTCTCCTACGAATAAAACCTTTGTATCAGGAGAAAAGAAATCTCTTAGAATTAATTCTATTCTTCGAAAAGTACTATCTTCCGTACAGGGCTGCTGTCCGAAAATAGCTTTCAATCTCGGTCTCTTTTTAAATATATCAAAATTTCTTTCCTTTTTTCTTCTTTCATAATAGTCGAACATTATAAATTCCATAAGTATGACGGTAAGATTTTTAACAAATCTCGTTATATCACTGTCATATAAAAAATTCAGTTCTCTTGATACTTTTACTATGGCTTTCTCTATATTTTCTCTGTAATAAGCAGGCATTTTGCTGTATAGATTGTTGAGATAGACATAATTATTCAGGTAATATTTCTTATTATAAATTCGTTTCTTTACCGCTTCAGTTAATACTTCTGAAATTCTCTCTTTTTCATCATTCAATTTGTTTATGATCGCACTGTATGTTTTTATATCAATATCGGGCCAGTCAGATCTGTTGTCTATATTATTTATAACTTCCGTAATAAAAGTTTCTATTGTTTTTTTACCTTCCATAGATTTTCTCCTTTTAATTGTGATGCGTTACGTATGAACGTTACGACATAATACTGGTAACTGCTCACTGGTAACTGCTCACTGCTCACTGAAAGAATCCTGACCAGCATGGATATAGTTTTGAACCTTTATCTTTTGTTAACTGACATATCCATTCATTGGGATTTTTCATGCCTTCTGCCCTTACTATATATATCTGTGCATCAGGCTGTTTTACTACTTCTCTGGTAGATTGGAATGCTATCCATTTTCCGTCGGGAGACCATGTCGGATATCTGTCATTTGCCGTATCCCTCATTGTTAACTGATAAAGCCCTGTTCCGTCTGAATTCATTACAAATATCTGCCAGTTACCTCTTCTGTTTGACGAAAAAGCTATCTTTTTTCCATCTGGCGACCAGGCAGGGGCTGTCTCTACATCAGGCGTTCTGGTGAGATCCTTGAAGCCGGTTCTGTCTGTATTAATAATCATAAGATCCATATCAGTTCCTTTTTTGGTAGGAACAGGGATTTTCAAGTTCCCCATTGGTGTTTTTATCTGTGTATGACCTTCAATAAATTGTTCATAGTAATTATCAGGAAGTCCCAGACAGCTTGAAGAATAAACTATTTGATTTTTCTTCGGAGACCACACTGGATGTGTGTCATCCCATAAATCATTTCTCTGTTCCGGTACAAGATAGGCAAAATCAGGGTCAATTTCAATCTCTTCCTTTGAATTATATGTAAGCTGATAAAGACCTGTACCATCATTATTCATTATAAATATTTCATAATCTCCGTCTCTGTTCGATGAAAAAGCTATTTTTTTTCCGTCATAAGACCAGGTACTTTCTCTGTCCTGAGAAGGATGATTTGTAAGATTTTTTGTTTCTTTTGTTTTTATATCCATTACATATATATCTGTATTACCATTGTCTTCTGATGTATAGGTTATTTTCTTTCCATCAGGAGACCAACGGGGATATATATTTTTTGTATTTTCTTTTGTAGAATACGTAAGCCTTTCCATTTTCGAACCGTCAGGTTCAAGTAAAAAAAGTTCTTCTCTATTTCCCTGGGGACAGGTACATATTATTTTTGAAGGAAAAGGAAAATATGGGGGCCTGGTGCTTAAGTAGAAATATACAGGTATGGCACATATTATAAGGGCTATAACTATCAGTACCAGATATGTCCGAAACATCTGTATGAGCAGGGGTATAACTGTATTTGAAACCTTTCTTTCTTCCGGTTCAAGAGGAGGAGGTTCTTTTTTCTTTTCTTCCTCTTCAAAATGGAAAGAACCGCCTATTAGTTTGTATTTTGGCTTTTCAGAAACCTCCTCTTTCTGTTTCGGAACAGGCGGTAATGGAGCAGGAGGTTCATCATCGTCAAAAACAAACTGGCCTCCACTTACAAGATTTTTTTGCTCTTTTTCTTTATCATTCATAGATATTCATATAATCCTTATAATACAAGTTTTATAACAATATATAAATAGAGTAAGACATTATCTATAAATATAAGACAGACGGATGGAAAAATCCTTCTTATTTCGTAAATATTTCAATTATTATATTTTTGAAAAATTATTGATAAAACGAAGTAACTTCAGTGATTCATTGAAGATATTAAAAAAAACTAAATAATCCAAACAATTTGTTGATAAGTAATTTGAAAAAATGTTATAATTAAAGTGGCAGAGTGAATGGATTTTGAAGATTAAAAAATTGAGAGGAGGAGTTGCCTGACTTTTATCGGTCAGGATATTTATGGATAACATAGAAAATACCAAAAAGACAGAAGAAAATGCCCCGGAAACTACTAAAGAAGAAGCCCCTAAGCCTTCTGAAAAGGAAGAGATTAGAGGATACAAAGACTTTGTCGATGCCTATTGTCCTGAAGGGGAACAAAAATTGCCTCCCGATGAATATCACCTCTTGAAAAATGATTTTGCCCAGATTAATAACAGGGGATTTAAATCCTTTCAGGAAAGTACTCCAGGAAGAGAGATTGACTGGATTGGCCTTTATATGGGTTCCAGATATGGAACTGTTATTACGACAGATGAAAAAGGAATACCTCAGGTTAAAACCTCGGGTAATGAATTTACTCCCCAGGGAGAGAAACGTATTCAGCGCTTTTTTATAGGTCTTCGCGGTGAAGTGGCTACAAAAGATTTTTCTGTTCAGTCAGTAAATCTTTCAGGTAATGATACGATAGTCAAGGAATTTGAAGTTAATTCTGCAGGGTATAAACTTATAAAGAATATCATTGAAGATGCACAGAAAAAAGGTGAACAGGTTCAGCGCAAAATAGATGAAGAAGACGAACCGTTTTTCCCCTTCTATCATTCACCTGAAAAGAATATTCTTTCCATGAACAGGAATATAGAAGAAGGTGTAAATCTTGACCTTGCCGTTAATCTTGTTGCCAATGCCAGGCAGGTAGTCAAACAGGAAATGGGGGCCAAGGTAAAGGATATAAAGGTTGCTTTCTTCAAGATTGCCGATGTTATGGAATATTCAGATACAGATGATAATATAATTGATACTGTAACACCAAGGGTAGGAATTTCCATTCAGATAGAAACAAAGGATAATAATAAAGCTTTCGGTGCCATAAGAGGTGCTATGGGAGGAACGGAAATCCTGAAACGTGATGAAGCGGATAAAGATAAAGACTATGTCGACATAGTCAGGGCTCTTGCAAAAGAAGTAAGTAAAGATGCCATAGACCTTGATAGAGCACAGTCAACATCAATACTCGGTTCCGAATGCCCTGTAGTCCTGAGCAGTGGTGTTACAGGTGTTCTTGCCCACGAAGTCTACGGTCATTCCTCTGAAGCAGATGTTATAATAACGAATAAGAAAACAAAAGCTGCAGAGATAAATCTTAAAGGCCGTATAGGAGGACAGGTTTCGGAAAATACGAAATTTAATATTATTGACACAGGCCTGTGTAATTTTGATGTAGGTAAAAAGAAGATAAAGAATGCTTTCGGCAGTGTAATAGTAGACGAACATGGCACAATACCGAAGAGAACTGCTTTAATACAGGATGGTGTTCAGAAACTGGTTCTTAATTCCAGATATACCAGGAATGAGATAATGGATGGTCTTACAGGAGATATAAGGGATGAAATGGTAAAACATGGCCTTTCAGGTAATGTGAGAACAGAGAAATATGATAAGCCTCCCCTTGTCAGAATGACCAATACTTATATATTGCCTGATGATGAAAATGGTAAAGATAAGCTTGAAGATATTATAGCTCTTGTTCCGAAATCCAAAAAAGGTGTTTATCTTAAAACCTGTGACGGCGGATGGGTGGAAACAAATACAGGAGAATTTCAGATTTCAGGACGCCTCGGATTTTTGATTGAAAATGGCGTCCTTACCGATAAACCTATAAGAGATATAAAAATAAGCGGTAATCTGAATAAATTCGGTGCAAAGATAAAACATATAGGCAGTTCGAAGACTATGGACAGGGTGTTTACAGGCTACTGCGGTAAAAGAGGTCAGATGGTGCCTACAGAAAGCGGAGGCCCCATACTTTATGTGGAAGATGTGAAACTTCAGGGCGGAGGTAAACGTTATTTTGAAAGAACTGTAAGGGAATATCTCCGTCAGCATGAAGAGATTGAAAAAGGTATGAGGTCAAAAGATAATATTTATATTCGTGAGGTTGATGAAGACAGTGATATGGATCTTACTGATCAGGAAAATCTCTGTGTTGTCAGTACCTCCCTTCCTTTGGAAAAAGAAGTAAGAATTCTTCTTGGTAAAGATATTAATTCTGATTATCTGTTGGGACTGGAAGGAGATATTATCAAGAATACGGATGTTTATGACCGTTAATTCTATCCAAAGGAGGTTGTTATAATGAGTTCAAGGAAAAAAGAATGTGACCTGGAGAGTTTCAGCCATGTAAAAGGCAGAGAATTAAAAAGGCTTAATCAGGCAATAACTAAAGCCAGCAGCAAACTTTTAAAGGAGAAATATGGTAAACTCGGGGAGAAGGATTATGGAAAGATTAAAGGTTATCATATGTGGGTTACTTCTACAGTAAATATTCTGAGCTCCATATTTTCTTCCAGGTGGGAAAGACTCTATCAGAAGAGGGAAGATCTCGCTTCTTTCAGAGCATTGAAAGAGAGAAGTCGTTTTGATATATATGACAGCGGTATCAGACGGTTTTTAAAGAAATACCCCCATAGCCACTGGAGTAATTCTGTAATAAAATTATTACAACTCAATGATTTTCAGTCCCTTTTTATGGAACATGTAGATAATTTTTTGAACTGGCTCAGGTATTTTGGTACCATTAATAAAAGAGGTGAAGTCTATCTGAATTATCTTGACAGATCGGTAGACATAGCCAGAACCTATTCCGAAAGAGATGAAGATGACCTCCATGATGATGATCTTGTAAGGTTATATGCCTATTTGAAATCCTGGGAAGATCAGGAAGAACTGGATGAATTCATAGAGGATATGGACAAATTTTTTGACCGTACCGTAGAGCTTTATATTGAAGGCCCAATAAAACTCTATCTGAAACTTTCAAAGGATAAGTATCTTATTATCTTTAAAGCCCTTACGGCAGAAAGCCCCAATGATCTTCCTTATATAGATGAAGATCAGAAGGAAATAATGGAAGTTAATGATGATGTTTATGAAATGATAGAAGAAGAGATGCATGAAGATACAGGCTTTTTATATAATATAGTGGAACTGCTCAAAAAAGCCCGTGAGAATTATATAAAATCTCTTAAAGAAGATGTCAACAAGCTGAAGTTTCTTTTCCCTACCCAGGAATTGAGGCGTCAGTTTATCAGGAAATATGAATGTGGATTTATTTTTAAAGAAAATAACCCGTGGCTTGGTTCACTGGACAATGAAAATCGTATGTATTAAAAATTTTATAATATATACTTTTATATTTATTGCAATTTATTCTGCAGGATGCCGGGAGGATACCGATAATACACCTACCGGCATACCTGTGCAGGATTCAACAATGACCTGGATCTCATCCATTGATGATGCCAGAAAAGAAGCGATAAAATCCAGGAAATTATTAATGATCCATTTTTTTACCACATGGAGTGACTGGGATAAAAAGATGGAAAGAGAGACCTATAGCTATTATAAGGTTGTAGGATTGAGTAATCGTTTTGTCTGTGTCAGAATAGACCTGGATAAAAACCCTGAATTACAGGATTTATATGGTATATCAGGAACTCCTACCATAGTGTTTGAGGATCCTGTAAATGGAAAAAAGGTTTATAAAATTGAAGGCATAAGAGACAGACATGAAATGACTGATGAGATGAATAAAATGACTTCTTATAAAGTTGAAGGAGAGGACAAGTAAATGAATGAGGAAAGATGGGAAGATCTGGTAGATAAAATAGACAGTAAATTTGGTATAGAAAGTTATACCAAAGAAGATTTATATAAAGTTCTTGACAACGGAGAAAAACGTAAGCATGGATATAAACAGGTTATGATTTTCACAGGCCGTCAGGGAAAAATGAAACTTGAACGTATTTCCAAACCTGTTGTCATGGATAAAAAGGTTTTTTACAGCGGAAAGAAATCCGATGCCAGAGTAGATTATGTATACTCCAGTAAAGATTTTGCTCATAAGGTAATTGCCTATCAGTGGGATGGTAAAGACTGGAATGAAATAGATTTCAGAATGCCCTAGCAGCAGTGGAATATTACGATAAATTGAAGGAATAATAATTTTGTTTAAGTAATTTGTTGAAGAGTTGAAGAGGTGAAATTTTTCGTAGCCCTTCAACCTTTCAACCGTAAGAAATGGCAGTTCACCTTAAGCATGTCAGGTTATCCGTAAAACTTCTCATCTACTTCATATATTTTATAGCTCTTTTTTCTATAACCAATCCTTTCCCGTTATCTTTCTGCCGGATTTTCATGTATCTTTGATCTACCCATTCTATAATACCTTCACATGTCTGGTTATCAATAAATTTAAGAACAACAGAATGTCTTTCTTTTATTTTTCTATTAATATAAGCTTCACTGGGATTAGTCTTGATTTTCTTTTTATCCTGAAACTTATTTCTCTCAGGTTTTTGCAGTGGTTTTCTTGTTGATTTTTTATCAGTTTTTTCTTTTGCTTCAGAGGTTTTTTTCTCATAAACACCTTTGAAGTCAGGGTTTATCCACATTTTACCCATATAAGCTCTCCTTTGCCGGTGTGTTGTTTTGCTTTGTATTTTAACAGAAAACTGGTAAAAACTCAAGTTTCTTTTTTGGCCGTAATTTATGTGATTATAAAGATTTATATGAGAATCGTGAAGAGTGAAGGGTGAAGGGAGGAACTTGTTCTCATTTTTCGTTGTGACTGAAGCAGAAGGAGATTCATCTATTAATGTTGAACTGTTAATTTATAATAAAGACACAATCCCTCCTCGCGTCACGCGTCACGCGTTACGCGTTACGATAGTTAGAAAGAGGAAAACATATGAGAAAGCTCATAGATTATAGAAGTGATACTGTCACTCTGCCCACTGAGAATATGAGAAAAGCTATGTTTGAAGCTCCCCTCGGAGATGATGTAATGGGAGAAGACCCTTCTGTGAATAGATTGCAAAAACTTTCTGCCACTATGACAGGCAAAGAAGATGCTCTTTTAGTGACATCAGGAACACAGGGAAATCAAATTGCTATTAAATCCCATACAGTGCCGGGAGATGAAATTATTGTAGAAGGTATTTCCCATATATTCATTCATGAACTCGGAGGAGCTGCTGCTATTTCAGGGGTTCAGACAAAAACATTACATGGAAAACATGGGATCATGGATCCTGTAGAAGTGGCAAAAAAAATCAATATAGAAGATGACCATATGGCAGGGACTAAATTAATATGTATTGAAAGCCCTCACTGTATGGCAGGTGGAGTTGTTACACCTCTGGAGATAATGAAAGAGTATTATGATACAGGGAAGAAACATAATGTCAAAATTCATCTTGATGGGGCAAGGCTCTTCAACGGAGGAACCTGTCTGAAGAAAGATGTCAGGGAAATAACTCAGTATGTAGATTCTGTCATGTTCTGCCTGTCAAAAAGTTTATGCGCTCCTGTTGGGTCTATGTTATGCGGTACCAGGGAATTTATAGCTAAAGCCAGAAGAATAAGAAAAATGCTCGGCGGAGGTATGAGACAGGCAGGAATAATAGCTGCCCCCGGTATCGTTGCTCTGGAGGAAATGACTCAAAGACTTTTTGAAGATCATGAACATGCACAGATACTTGCACATGCTATGGCAGATATGCCGGGAATATCGGTTGACCTGAATACCGTCCAGACCAATATGGTATTTTTTAATATAAAGGATGCAGCTACGTTTGTAAAAAAACTTGAAAAAGAAGGTATACTCTGCTGGGATGTGTCAAAAGAAACTATCAGAATCGTAACACATTATTATATTACACGGGAAGATATTTTATATACAATTGAAAAGTTCAGGGAGATTTTAAATCAGTGAGCAGTAAGCAGTGACCAGTGAGCAGTGACCAGTGACCAGTGATAGATAGAAGTTTATGGTTGGAAGGTGAAGATGAATTTTAAAGCGGTGAGAAATTATAATTGGTGAAGTGTGAACTGCAAAGGTTGAAGGTAATTATATAATCACTCTTTACTCATCACTTCTATCATTGGAATAGTGAAATAAAATTTACTGCCATGAGGAGTATTTTCTTTAACCCAGATTTTCCCTCCATGTGATTCTACTGCAAGTTTACAGAATGTAAGACCTATGCCGGTTGATGTACTGATCCCGCATTCTTCTCCATCTAATTTAAAAAAGCTTTCAAATATTTTTTGGCGATATTCTTCCGGTATACCTTTCCCTTCGTCAATTATACAGAATAGTATCCTGTTTTTCTTTTTCTTTAATATAATTTTTACTGTAATAGTTCCGCCTGTGGTAGAATATTTAATTGCATTATCAATCAGATTTGTCATTATTCTATAAAATAAATTCTTGTCTGATGGTACAGTCAATTTATCCGGCATTGATACTGTGAATTCAAGTTTCTTCTTTAATAACTTAATCTGCATTTCTTCTTTTATTCTTTGAAGAATTTCTCCGGGATTTACTTCTGTGAGTTTTAAAGCAATTTTTTCTTCTTCCATTTTACTTATTTCAAGAAGATTAATAACCATTCTTAAAATATCCTGTGAACTTGTATAAATGGATTGATAAATTTTTGTTAACTTTGGATCATTTACTGTATTGTTAAGCTGTAAATACTCCGCATAGGACATTACACCGGTAAGGGGACTCTTCAAATCATGTACTATCATTCTGGTCAGTCTTTCTTTGGTCTGTTCAAGTTCTTTTAACTTTCGATTTTTTTCTTTCAGTTCAGTTAAATGTTCCTTGACCTGAATATATAGTCTTGAGTTTTTTATGGCTATTGCTACCTGATTACCTATTACATCAAGTAATTCAATATATTCTGTAAAATCTTCTTTTCGTCTGCTCCCTATGCTCATAATCCCTATGACTTCATCTTTTGATTTTAAAGGAATCGTTGCCATAGATAATAAATTTTCACTCAATACAAGTTGTCCTGTAAGTGATGTGGATTCCTTTAAAGTGGCCATTACCGTTTTCCCGAGAGAAAGAGCTCTGGCTCTGCTTCCTCTGTCGGATTCAATGGTAAGGGTTTTCAGATTTTCAACCAGTGTTTCACTTATACCGCTGGATGCTATTGGCAGGAGCTTTTTATGTTCATCCATGAACATTATTAAAGCTACGTCAGATTTTGTTATACTTTTTACCTTTTCCAGGGTACTGGCCAGTATATCCTCTATATTAAGGGAACTGTTTATATCTTCAGATACTCGTGCTATAAGATTGAGTTTTTTTGTAGCAGGACTGACAAGTCTTGTTTTACTTTCTTTTTTATAATCAAGGGCGAGTAAAATTGAATTATTTTCAAAGACACCTGAATATTCCGTGACAGTTACCCAGATCTTTTCATAAATGCCGGTAAATATGATAAATTCTTTAATTTTTAATATAGATGGCATATCATATTTTTTATTTGCTTTATTAAGTCCTGAAATGACTGATATGAAGTTTTCTTCTTTGAGGTTAATCCTTGACAAACCTATTATCTCTTCAAATTTTGAATTTACTGCAATAAAACGGCCTGTATTTCTATGTATTATAGCAAGACCTTTTTCCGATGCTTCAAATAAATATTGCTGATAGCTCAGAAAATCGCTCAGATCATCTATTCCCATATGGTAAGATTCTTTAAGGTTGGTAAAGAATGAGATTTTATTCTGGCAAAGAGCGGATATAATAGATGTGTCTTTTTTTTCGGAAACTTCTGGTACCAGGTTATTACCACACCTTCTGCAAAATTTTGAACTTCTTCTGTTGAGGGAACCACAATTAATACAAGGGGACAGGATGTCTTCCATGTTATTCTGGCTGTTCATACAATAAAATTACACCTTCACCAATATTTGAAATATCTATCTATTATACATCAATCTGAAAAATATTCAATAACCTTTTATATGAGAATGATGACGTTTGCAATGTCACTTGATGCTGTTTCTCAATCTGGTTGTGACCGCTCCGGTTTATAGAAACAGATATAAAATGTTTTAATTCAATGAATTTGATAGTTTCGGATCATTTTCATAGGCTGAACCTATATGACATAAATGATTGATAGTTTCGGAAAATAGCTCATAGAGATCTTTAAGTCTCTTTACATCTTTGACCACCCCTGAGACTTCAATATAAAGTTCATCCACACCTTCAGGAAAATTCTCTGTAAACCATCCTTCATCTTCCTTTACTTGCAGATTAATAGATGGTTCTTTCTGTATCAGTTCCCTTATTCTTAAATTTGAAAATAATAAGTTAACTTTCTCTTTATCATTGCCCTTTACAATAAATTCTCTGTCAAATTCAGGATACCCCACTGTTATATCCTGCATACCGAATAATTTACCTATATCACTGAAGAAGTCTCTATGATATATGGCAAATTTGAAATTATCTCTGTTAATATAAGGAGTTCTCATTCTTGTATAACTGCTGCATGCCCCGCCTGCTGTGACACTGTAGGTATCAAGCGTTACAGTCCATCCTTTTACCTTCGCATTTATCTTATCTGCTTTCCATCGTCCTCCTTCGATAAATTCTGCCCCTATTTCTTTAGACAGTTCTTTCCATACTTCATCTTTACTGTGTCTGAATACCGGTTTTAAGTCACTCATATAAATTAACCTCCTGCAGTTATATTTTAATTATATTTCAAGAGAAGAAAAAAAAATCCTTTATGTGATTTGTTATATATAAAGTCTTCCCATATAAGGTATTTAAGTGTTATAATGTTACAAATAAAAAGGAGGAATATATTATGAAAAAATATTTTATATGTGTAATTTTTTTAATTTTTTTCTTGTCTTTACCGGCTTTGGCCGATTCTCCTCTTACTTCTACGGAGTTTTATAAGGCTTATATAGATATAGAGCATGTGAAAAATGCAAAGGGAGCAACATTGAATGAAGATATATTCAATTTTATTACAGATCCCTATGAACCTCTCGATGTTCGTCTTGCCGTTATAAATGCTATGGGATGGAATATAAACGGCACGGATAACGGTAAGATTTTTATTGATTTAATGGCCAGAAAATTAAATAAAGGGTCTGAACAACTTAAAATAAGTGATATGTCTTCCGAGGAAATTCTCTGTCTGGGCTATATGCTGTCTATGGATGATTATTTTAATCTGAGCCCTGCTGCACAAACAGGGGGAGAAGTGGAAACTTCAGATCCTCTGACTCTTGTGAAAAAGGCTGCATTACAGAAACCGGGAAATTTTACCATTCAATTAATTGCTTCTCTTGTGAAAACACAGAGTTTATTATCTTCCGAAGCAGAGTGGGGAAATATTTATCTTACAGTTAACAGAGTAGTTTCTTCTGATCTGGAAAAAAACATGAGAAAAGAAGCAATCGGAATTATTATGGCTTATATAAAAGGTTATAAGGAATATGTTGAGAAAGATAAAATAAAAGAATCTGCCATTGTAATCAAGGCATTTAAAGAAGTAAAAGGAAATACCGGTTTTAGTAAAATTGAATTAAGCCCTGACGGAACAAGGCTTGTTACGACAGGGACAGATGAAAAAGCAGTACGAATATGGAATGTTAAAACGGGAGAGGAAATTATTTCTCTAAATACAGCGGATTTTATTGATTGCACTATCTTCAGTGCTGATGGAAAATGGATTATTATATCAGATTTTACTCCGGACGTATCCATATATTCTTCAAAAGATTACAGCCACTTTAAAACACTTCAGATTTCTTCCAGGGTTTTATCTATGGCAGTAAATCCTTCGAATCCTGAGATAGCCTTTGCATGTTTTGACGGCACAGTTCAGATTTATTCAACCGTTACATGGGAGAAAATTAAATCTTTTAAAGCCCACAGTGAATATGTTTCAACTGTTTGCTATTCTACTGACAGTAAATATCTTCTTACCGGGAGTTATGATCATACGGTTAAATTATGGGATATAAGACAGAAATATTCTCTGGACCATGAATATAAAGATTTTAAAGAAGGAACCTTTGCTTATTTTATAAAAAATAATAAAGAAATACTTGTAAGAGATTTCGCCGGTTATATAAAAATACTTGAAGTGTCTTCCGGTAAAGTAATATGGGAATATAAATTGACAGGAACATTACATAGCGTTTCTACAGATCGTGAAGGAGACCTTATTGCAGCAGCTTCCGAGACAGGAGCTATTTATTTCTGGGACAGGAAGAAAAATATAGGCCCTCTTGTTTTTCGCGGCCATAACGATCAGGTTATAAGTGTTAAGTTTTCTTCAAGTGGTAAAGAGCTTTATAGCTGCGGCCTTGATAAAACCTGGAAGATATGGACTGTAAGAATACTGGAAAACAGGCTGAAGGATATATGCGGGTCAAAATGATCATTTTGTCGATTTAGATGATAAAAATCGTAAAGGGAGGACAAGCTCTCATTCTTCCCTGTGTTCAGACGGTCCTGGCTGTTAGAGCAATTGTGAGGCAAGCAGTTTTTTGTTTGCCTCATATAACATATTAAAAGCTTTATTAATAGTATTTTCATCCATATCTATATAATGGTCATAAAGGTAATTAAGGCCTTCTTCCCATTTTCTGTTACCTTCTATGATCAATTCATCTTCCGGGGAAGGTATAGTACCTCCGGAATAAGTATTTTCATAAGATTTTCTGTTTTTCATGGCATTTTTTATCATTTTTTCCAGAAAAGAATCAATCATATCAGGCTCAATCTCTTTATTAAAGAATTTTTGTATCATATCTTCTATAGCTTTATAATTACCTGATTTGATAGAATCATCGGTTATCCTTAAATTCTCCGGTTCTTTACCATTTTTACTATCAATTTTACTATAAAGGTCAATAAAACTTATATTCAGACTCTGAAGATCTTTTAAAAAATAGTCTATTTCTTTGTTTATTTCTTCTTCTTCAATAGAGTCTCTCATAAAAGATATTGTCTCTAAAATATTGTCCAGAGTTTCCATAAATTCATTTTTCTCTTCATCATCTTCACAGATATTAATTTCTTTTTCTTTTATTTCTATTATTTCCTGATATGTTTCTTCCAGACTGTCTTCAAGGTCTATTAAAGCAGAACTGTCAGAAAGAAAGAAGTTGCCTGCTTTAATCAATCTATCCAGAACTGTGATTTTATCAATCGCCGGACTTACGGAATGTAATAAATCAGCTTCCAGAGGATTCATTTCTTTTCCTGCCTGCGAAGATACTGCAGTTGATTTTTTGACAGGGATATTGAATATTATATTTGGCTTATCATGGAATTCTTTCTGTGTAATCTGTTCCCCTGCTTCTTCTGTTCTATCTGATTTCTCTGCATGAAGTCTTAAATCTTTGATAATTCTCAAATCTTTTACAATATTAAATGGCTGTTTAAAGTCTCTTTCGGTTAAAGGTTGCTTCCCCGGAGTTTCTGTAACAGGAAAACTATCTTTATTAAAAGTAAAGCCTGATTGATTACTGATAAATTTCTCATGCTGATTGTACACAGGAAGGTTTTTCGCAAGATTTGTTGATATGGCGGTATTAATCTTATCAGAAGAAAATTTGACTTTTTTGTCAAGCCTGTTGAACAGATATATTAAAGCCGACAGATGAGACCATATTTCTCTGTCTAAAAATTGATTTTTTTCAAGTAAACATCGTGTAGTATCCAGAACCTTGAGGATACCATCCACGATTTTTCCCCCAACCTTTTTATCTGTAAGTTTATCTTCTATATTAAAGAGTCTATCCTCTATTTCGTCAAGTTTATTCAGAAGTTTCTCTTTATCTACAGGCTTCCAGAGATAATCTTTCAGTTCCTGTATGGATTTATAAGCGATCATAATATTTTCTCCAATCTTCCGACTCTATAAATCTTCTCTTTTTTCTTTTTAAATTCCTTTTTCTTTTTTTGTGGTAAAGTATTTATTAGGTCCGGAAGGTTGTTTTTTTACTGATTATTTGCTCAAAATCTTCACATGGTGAGCAGTAAAAGGATTTTTCCCATCACTACTCACCACTAAATGATTACTGGCAATTTTTAATCCAGTCAAGAGACAGATCCAGTCTTGCTCTTCTGTTTGTAGGTTTTCCTCCTCTTGACAGTTCATGAGTTTCATTCTTGAAGCGGACAAACCTTGCTTTTTTCTTTAAATATTTCAGTGCTACAAAGTACTGTTCCGCCTCGCATATGGGGGTAAGATGATCATTTTCCGAATGCATAATTAAGATAGGAGTTTTGACATTTTCCACCTGGTAGAGAGGCGATCTGTCTATATAGTGCTGTGCATCTTTCCATGGCACGCCGCCGAAATTCTGTTCAAAATGATAACAGCCGGAAGATACGCCGAACACTGTTGCACAGTTTGAAACACTTCTGTGTGATACGGCACCTCTGTACCTGTCTGTCTGTGTTACGACCCAGTTTGTCATATAGCCTCCGTATGAGCCGCCTGTCACAAAGAGTCTGTCTTTATCTATATAGCCGAGACCTATGACATGATCGAGGAATTCCATTTGATCGGTAAAGTCAGGGCCTCCCCAGTGGCCGTCAATAGGTGCGGCAAATTCAGTGCCATATCCTTTGCTTCCTCTCGGGTTGATAAAGAGAACACAGTAACCTTTCGATGCAAAATACTGCATTTCATGGAAGAAAGTGTATCCGTAAAGAATATGAGGACCGCCGTGTATTTCATGGATAAGAGGATATTTCTTCTTCGGATCGAATTTCGGCGGTTTTAAGAGCCACCCCTGAAGTTTAACTCCTTCACCGGTAGTAATCCATATTTCTTCCGGCTCTGTTACGGTAGTTTCTTTAGAGACAAAATCATTGTACGAGGTTAATTTTTTTACTTCCCATTTATCTTTCTTTTTCTTATAATGATAAACCTCTGAAAGGTTCGTCATATCACCTCTGAGTATTGCTATATTTTCTCCTGATTTATCCATTGAGTAATATACTATCTCATGGCGTCCCTCTTCAATTCTTTCAGGTTTTCCTCCTTCTGTGGATACTTTGTATAAATAACAGCCTCCTTCATAGCTTGCACAGAAGATAATATTTTTGTCCTTATCTGTGAACATAGGCTGCTGTACTATATCATCGAATTCTCTTGTGTCACCTATGAGCATGTTACTGACATAACCGTTAAAATCTTTTGTAAGAAGAGTTACTTCTCCCCCTCCTGAAGGAATTTTATAGATCTTCAGATGTTCGGGAGCACTCATTCCTTTCGGTGCATGATGGCCTGTAAAGAAGATGAATTTTTCGTCTTTTGACCAGCATAAACCTGTTTTCATACCCCATTTATCCGTAATCTTTTTGACCTTTTTAGTTTTCAGATCCATAACATAAATATCATTGTTTTCATGATCTTCTATATGATCATCTGATCTGTTTGAACAGAAAGCCAGTTTTTTGCCGTCATGAGAGATACATGGGTTGAAATCATCATATTTTTCCTTTGTAAGCTGCTGTTTTTTCTCTGTCGCTATTTCAAAACTGTATATATTGAATTTACCTTTTTGTTTTATCTGTCCGTTTTTTGCTTTATATGGAATTTCATCGATAATACTGTAGGGATGATCTTCATCTTTGATTTTATATTCAGGGTCATTGCTTATATGTTCCCGTGGAAGGGGATCGTCTAATTTTCTGAAGGTATAGTAAATATATTTGCTGTCAGGAGACCATATATATTCTCCTATAGACCCTTTATCCGTAATAAGAGGTCTTGCTTCGCCTCCGTCGGTGTCTATAATCCAGAGACCTTTTTTATCTTTATCTCTGTCGGTTCTGAAGAGAATATGTTTCCCGTCAGGTGACCACACAGGATATAGATCATTATGGTTTCCGTAAGTGAATTGATAGACTCTTTCTGTTTTTAAATCTGCCATGTAGAGATTGGAATAATAGGTGTTTTCTTTCAGGTCTGTCCATTTGTAAGTAAAAACTATTTTCTCTCCGTCAGGTGAAATTTCCGGTGAATTAATAAGTTTGAACCTGAACATGTCATCAATTGTAATGTTTCTTTTTTTACTCATAAGTGTCTCCTTTTTTTATTGCAGTCGGCTATCAGCATTCAGCTTTCAGCTTTTTAATTATCCTGTAATCATACGAAAATTTTCTGAAGAATGCAATAGTTTAAAGAAATTAAATAGTTAGTAATTTACCGGTGGTAGACAATTCACTCTCTCTGTGTTAAAATCAGATAGGGTGAAGGGAAAAAGGTTTTGTTAAATATTAATGGTCAACTCAGAATATTGGGTACCTAAAATCCTGAACATCCCAATAATCCCGAAAATCCCTGTGCCGTTATGATATTTAAATATTTCTGGTTTTTTATAATAATAGTGAATCTTATAAATGCAAATAATTTAAAGATTAAGTCCCGGAAGTATATTTCCGATAAACCAGAACGGGAAGATGGTTATAATAAAATTATAAAAGTCTTCATAATCTATGCAAATATTCCCTGGTTTATTATGGGAGCTGGAATATTATCCGGTTTAACCACTACAGTATTCGATTATATAAGACCATCGGACTTTAATCCTGCTGTGCTTGCTTTCTATGCATCTTTTTTAATTATATGGCTGATGGGGTTTTACTGGATTCACTTCAGACATGGTGCAGCTTTCCTCTCGGAACATCCGGGACTCTTTATGAAAAAAAAGAAAGATATTACTTCTCCTCACTTAATCAAATTTTATTCTGCCGTAACAGTTGTAGGAGGCATAATTATTATGATCATACTCTGGTTCGGCAATATAAATCTTAATATTTTAAGGTGATTTTTTATGAAACTGGATATAGCTTTTAAAAATATAGAAATTTATGATGGACTGGGAAACCCTCCTGTTAAGGGAAATATTGGTATTTCTTCCGGACTGATTGTTTATCCCCTGGATAAAGAAACTTTAAAATACGCTGTAAGAGTAATAGATAGTGAGAATCTCTGTCTCTGTCCTGGATTTATAAATATTCACAGTCATTCCGATATGCCATTACTTGTAGACGGAAGGGTTCCCAGTGTAATACATCAGGGTATTACGACTGAAGTGACAGGCAACTGCGGTTATTCCCTTGCACCTCTTTATGGCAGTTCTCTCGATGAAATCAGGAGAGAATTTAAAAGAGATTTTGATATGGATGTAACATGGAATGATTTTAACGGATTCTTCAACCTGATAGAGAAACAGGGTACTTCTGTTAATGTCATATCTCTGGTCGGTCATGGAACACTTCGGGGAAGTGTTATAGACAGATCAGACAGACATCTTACAAAAGATGAAATGGTCAGAATGAAAGAAGAACTTCATGAAGCCATGAAACAGGGAGCGGCAGGATTTTCTACGGGTCTTATTTATCCTCCCGGTTCTTATGCTCCCACTGAAGAACTGATAGAACTGGGGGAAACAGTCAGAGAAACAGGAGGCTATTATGCAAGCCATATAAGGGGAGAAGGAGATTCTCTCTTTGATGCCATAGAAGAGGCAATTACCATAGGTTTTGAAGCCAGAATCCCTGTGGAGATTTCACACTTAAAGGCAGCAGGAGAGAGGAACTGGGGCAAAACGGAACATACCCTGGAAATGATAAGAGACGCCAGAAATAAAGGACTTTATATACAGCATGATCAGTATCCCTATACTGCTTCTGCCACCGGTCTTTCAATGATGGTTCCAGAATGGGTTCATGACGGAGGAACTGATGCATTTCTTTCCAGATTGAAAAATGAGAGTACAAGGGAAAAGATACTGAAGGAAATGGATTACAGGGGATATGTTAACGGAAGAAAAGTCCTTGTAAGCAGTGTTAATCTGGAAAAAAATAAGAAATACGAAGGAAGAGAAATATCTGAAATAGCAGGAGAAAAGAATGTTTTTGAATTCATTCTGGATCTTCTTTTTGAAGAAGAGGGAAGTGTGGGAGCAATCTATATGAGTATGGATGAAGAAGATGTACGTCGTGTAATGAAAGATCCTTTTACTTCAATAGGTAACGATGCTTCTGCATCTGCCACGGAAGGCCCTCTTTTCAGGGGTAAACCGCATCCGAGAACCTATGGAACTTTCCCCAGAGTTCTCGGTAAATACAGCAGAGATGAAGGACTTTTTTCTATAGAAGAAGGAATAAGAAAAATGACTTCACTGCCCGCAAAAATGCTGGGACTTACCGATAGAGGAATTGTAAAACATGGTATGGCAGCAGATCTGGTGGTGTTTGACAGAAATACCATAGAAGACAGAGGAACCTATAAGGAACCACATAATTATCCCAAAGGTATTGAATATGTTATAGTAAACGGCCATATTGTACTGGACAGAGGAGAGATTTTGTCTGATATGCCCGGGAAAGTATTGAGGAGAATTTGCAATTCCTGACAACCATGACCGGTTGGGTCACAGGGACGTATGAGAAAAAGACTTGACTTAATATTTTTTATAATATATAATATACCTGTACGTATATGTATGGGTTGAATAAATTACACATACGTATTTGTAGAAATTTAAAAAGGAGGTATTTGTGAAAGATCTGATTAGTCTTTACAGCAGAGAAGATGTAATTAATAGAATTAAGCTGGAGCCGGATGTTCTTGATAAATGGTGCAAATACGGTCTTTTATATCCTGCAGGCCACTATGATAAGAATACACCCTATTACAATGAAGAGAATTTATTACATGCAGAAAAGCTCAAAACTCTTATGGATCTCGGGTATGATTATGATTCTTTAAAACAGATTACCAGCAGGGTAGGTCTTCCCGGACAAAATAATAAAAAAGATGTACAGGGAAAATTATTAACAGTAGGAGAAATCGCGGAAAGAAGCGGTATAAGTGCCAGAACCCTGAAATACTGGGAGGAAAAAGAGCTTATCAGTCCGGATGCCCGTTCTGAAGGAGGTTTTCGTTTATACAGGGAATCTTTTGTAGAAATATGTTATAGAATAAGGGAATTACAGTTATTCGGTTATACGGTGGAAGAATTGAAAAATATGAATTTCCTGTTGCTCCCTGATAATAGATTACAGGAAGAACTGCTTACTTACAGTGAAGAAGAAATAGAAAAAATACTTGAAGAATTTTCAGAGCAACAGAAAAATTTGCTTGAAAAAATGAATGATTTAAAAAAATCTGTAAAGAGATGGGAAGGTATAACGAAAGTACAGGCGAAATTTATATATAGATTTAAATCGCATATGAAATCAAAAAAAAATAAAAAATAAATATTAAAGAGATTATAGAGCCTTCTGTGAATATTTGAAGTGCCCTGATATAATCTCTGGAAAAGAGAAGATCGTGAAAAAAATAAAGAGGATTTTAATGATAGAACCCAAAGCCCCTGATGTTCATATTTTCAGTCTCACCCCTGTGCCGAGGCTTGGAACTATTATTCTGGGAACAATACTTAAAGAAAGAGGCTTTGATGTAGCAGTCATAGCAGAAGAAATACATCCTGTAAAAGATGAATATTTCGAAGATGTTCAGCTTGTCGGAATTTCTTCCACTACCTCTACGGCAGTCAGAGCCTATGCACTTGCCGACAGATTAAGGGAAAAAGGAATAACAGTGGTAATGGGTGGACCTCATGTGACTTTTATGCCAGAAGAGGCCATAAACCATGCCGATTATGTTGTTTTAGGCGAGGGAGAAAATATTTTCCCGGAACTCGTAGAAGCACTTGACAGAGGAGAAACCTTGAAAGCACAGCCCGGACTGGTAGTAAGGGGAGAAGAGGTACATCACATACATGCTCAGAAGATAAAAAACCTGGATGATATTCCCATACCTGATTTTTCCATTGTAATGGGGATGAATGATTGTAAAGTTCGCGGAACAAGGGTAATACCGATTCAGGCTTCCAGAGGGTGTCCTTTTGACTGCTGTTTCTGTTCTGTTACAGATATGTTCGGCAGAAAATTCCGCCATAAAAGCATAGAAAGAGTACTTCAGGAAGTAGAGAGATTTAACAGTAAAAAATATAATATTTTCTTTTACGATGATAATATTGCAGCAGATAAAAAATGGCTTAAAGAATTATTAAGAGAATTTGTTAAGAGAGAAATGAAATTTTCATGGTGTGCCCAGGTTCGTATTGATGCGGCTAAAGACGAAGAACTTCTTGACCTTATGAAAGCCACCCGCTGCCAGACTGTATTTATAGGTATAGAGTCATTAAATCCCGATACGTTAAAAGCAATGAATAAAAATCAGACAGCAGAAGAGATAAAACAGGGAGTGGCAGCTTTTACCGCAAAGAAAATACCGGTTCATGGAATGTTTGTTTTCGGTCTTGATACAGATACAACTGAAACACTGAAAGGTACGATTTCTTTTGCAAAATATTCAGGTATTACTACCGTTCAGTTCCTAATTCTTACACCATTGCCGGGGACAAGAACCTATAAAGAACTTAAAAGTCAGGGAAGAATATTTACAGATGACTGGACTCTTTATGATGGTCATCATGTTACTTTCCAGCCTGAAAATTTTTCTCCTGTTAAACTTCAGGAAATGCAGGTATGGGGACATAATAAATTTTACAGTCTCTGGAGACTGATTAAGAAATTTATGAAAGGGAAATTTATAGATGCAGCTATATATGCATATGCCAAGAATATTAACAGGCTATGGAAAAAAAGTAACAAATTTTTCATGAATTATCTGAATTTTATGTCTATCTCAGAGGAACTGACCAGAAGAATAAAAGCCTTTTTTGATATCAATGAAGATACCAGGGTTTTTTCCAGAGTAGAACTGGCCAATCAGTTTAAAAAATTAACTTTCAGTCAGGAAGAGATTAAAACAATTATAAATAATGCAAAAATAACTATAAAAGACTGGTATGAGATTACAGAAGATACAATAGATAGTGTAAAACATCAGATATGTGCTGATAAATTAAAGGTTCTTGCCAATAAATCCCTTCCTGAGGTAGAATTAAAACAGGAATTGAAAAAAATGGATTTTAAACAGGAAGAAATCAATGTAATATTAAATCAGACTGACAGGAAGGTTAAAGCCTGGTTTGAAATAAATGAAGAGGTTATGGAAAATCTGAAAAATAAAATTAATATTAACAGATTGAAAAAGTTCTCCAACCAGGTATTCTGCACTTTTATAGGTAGCACGGAAAGGTCTTCACAGTCAGGTAAATCATGAAATGTAAAGAGGCTGTCCCGAAAGTCAGGGGACAGTCTCTTATTACCGCTCCAGATAAGTTCGTAGCCATTTTATCAGCTTCTGCCTGACAGGCTCTTACGAAGAAAAATAATTTGCCTT
>DAIOEN010000094.1:0-24753 GCA_036746235.1 Vulcanimicrobiota bacterium
CTGGAGGAACAGGAAAAATCTATCGAAGAATACAGAAGAAACCTGGAGGAACAGGGAAAATCACTGGAAGAAAAGCAGAAAGAGATGAAGGAACAGGTACAAAAAATCAGTGAACAGGAAGATAGAATAAATCTTCAGGAACAGAGAATAACAGAGCAGGATGACGAAATACAGGCTAAAAACCAGGAAATAGAACAGTTAAAAACAGAAAATGCATCTCCTTCCGCACCAGAAATCTCCGGTGCAACAACAGAGCAAGAGAGAGAATACGAATTAAAAATCCAGGAAAAAGAGCGGCAGATTCAGGAAATAGAAAATAAAGTTGAAAGACTTGAAAAGATAAAGCTTGAACTTGAAGATACCTGTAGAAATCAAAAAAATGAAATAGAAAAAATCTCTTCTCTTATTGAAGAAAAAGATTCTGAAATAAAAAATTTACAGAAACAGGCAGAAACAACTCCTGCATCTGTGATGCCGGAAAATGAAGAAAATATAAATGAACTCAAGGAAAGACTGGGAATACTGGAACAGGAGTTGGAAAGTAAAACCAATTTATATAACACAAATTTAAATATGCAATTCAAATTAAATAAAGATATTTATAAATTGCAGAAAAAAGTAGATTATTTCAAAGATGTAATAACATTTATTTCGGAAGGTCTGACAGTTCTCCCGGACAAAGCCAGCCTTAACCTTACACGTATTGAGGAATTACTGACAGTTATGAAGGGCGAAGAAATGGAAGAAGAACCATCAGTAATAAATACATTAAAAGCCCTGGAAGAAACAGCGGAAAGACTGGATAATATAACTAACAGTGTGACAGAAATGAGTCATACAACGAAAGAATTAGAAGAACTAAAAGAATCCTGTAATAATTACAAAGAAGAACTGGATATTGCTATGGGATTTAAAGAACAATTTGAAATAGCATCAGAACAGATAAATAAATTAAACAGTGAAGTAGAAAAATTAAACAATGAACTCAACAGTCTGAGAAATTATAACAACCAGTTAAAAGAGGAAATTCAGGGTATTGGTAAAACATTCATGGGCAGCAGAGTAATAACCAAGAGGTTGAAAGCTTTGCTGAGTGAGGATAATATCAGTTATCAGTGACCAGTGAACAGTATCAGTTAAAATGAACTTAACGCCCTTCGGACGAGTTGTTTAAGGTTGAAGGTTGAGAGTTGAAATTAATCCTGAACTCTCAACCCCGGTCACCCAATATCGTACCCCTTAAAAAAGTAAAATTAAAGAAATCCTGACAATTATCTTGACAATATAATCTAATAATGATATTATATTGGTCTATGGGGCTGTAGCACAGTTGGAAGAGCGCTTGCATGGCATGCAAGAGGTCAGGGGTTCGACTCCCCTCAGCTCCATTATTTTTTTTCTAAAAAAAGAGGTGACTTTCTTGACAAAAGATGAAATGCTAAAAATGCTGGGAGAATTAAAAGAAATATCTTCCAGGAATGAAAATCTCCTCTGGGATTTACAGAAGATCGAAGGAGAAAGAGTAAAACTCATATCTGAGATAGAAACTTTAAGTGCCAGGCAATCTGAGCTTATGAACAAATTCATAAATCTATGTGAAAATAAGGAATTACTTGATAAATTTAAAAACCTTTCAGAGGAAAAAGAACTTTTATTTAAATCTTTTACTGATGCCAGAAAAGAAGAGGAACTTCTGGAACTTGAAGGAAAAATTGTAGCAAATACTGATAAATGGGTAGAAATTTTTCAAAGTATAGTTACAGGTGTTTTAGAGAAGGCAAAAACAGAATAAAAATAGAAAATAAAATCAGAAAAGTAATATTTCAGGCACAGCTAATTAATTAATTGGCTGTGCCTAAAATTTTGCCAAATTTTATGAAATTTTTGGAGGGAAAATAATAAAGGAAAGCGAAACTAAATTAGAAATAATTTGTAATTCGAGTCTGTTATAAATTTTGCGTAAATGCTTTATATGGCAAATTTACACAAAAAATGTTACACTCTCAATAATAGCTATGAAAATTTCCAAGTTGAAAGGAGTGAGCAGAAGGAAATCGTATAAAATTCATTCAGGTACAAATCTATAATAAAAATTAAAGAAGATGTATGAAAGGAAGATGAAAAAAATATGAGAAGGACCATTTGGATAACACTTCTGGTAAGTTTAGTGGTCATAGGATTTATTGCACAGGCTAATGCAGCACCTTCTTTTGTAAAAAGTCAGACTATTAAAATTCCTAAAGGCTTTGTAGCAACAAAATTCAACGCAGAATTCAGTGTTGCTTCAGGTAAAAGCGGTCTGCCTTTTTATATGTGGGACTGGAAGATAGTAAACAGCGATGGTTCAACTGTTTATCGTTACTGGGATGCCAATCCTCCAATACAGAGCGGCCCATTAGCTAAATTAGTTCTTGCTCCCGGCACCTATTATGTTTATGTTAATAAAGGAAGTAATTTAAGAGTTACCCTCAAGGTTAATTATGAAGTGATGGACAACAGTATCGGCAGATATGCCATTCCAGCAGGACATGCCGGTTATACTGTTCATGATTTCGATAAGGAAGAAGTTTTATTCTTCTCTGGTGATTGCGGATATTTTAAAGTAAAAAACTACAACAGGCCTTATTATTTTGTCGAAACTCCTTCATATATAAATCTGGACAATAGAACGGAACCTCTTTATTTTGCCACGCCTGACAATTATTATATATTTGATGGAGGAGATGGCCACCCGATTTTATACGATAAGGATGACAAGGTCGTAATTGTTGATAATGGAGACAAAAAACTTCTCATAGTAGAAGATGACGGTTTCTAATAGAAACAAATAAATAAAAATAGCCCTCGTGAGGGCTATTTTTATTTGCAGTATTTTTAATTTCCCAGCAGTTTATCCCACCATTGTTTTTCTTTTTCTGCTTCGAATTCCTTTGTTTTCTCCTGCATTTTCAGCTCCAGGAGTTTTGCTTCTTCAGAAAGCTTCTCTATCTTTTTATCCCTGTCATAAGTCTGATTTGCAAGAACCTTATATTGTTCTGTCATCTGAAGTATAATTTTTTCAAATTCACCAAGCTGCATATGAAGACCATCTTTTTCTGCCTTCATATTTTCATATTCCAGAGTCTGCTGTTCATATTTTAATTTTATATCCTGAAATTCCTGTAATGTATTTAAATTAAGAGACTCCAGATCACGTTTCATATGTTCAATTTCTTCATCTTTAATCTGTATTAAATTATTCAGATATTCTATTTTCCTGTCTCTCTCTCTGGTCTGTTCCGCAAGTTCCTTATATTGTTCTGTCATTTGCAACATAGATTCTTCTACTTCCTGAAGAAAAATTTCAAGCTCTTTCTTTTCTTTTTCCAGAATCTGATTTTTTTCAAGTAACTTTCGATTTGTCTCAGAAAGATTATGTTCTTCGTGATTAAAATTTTCATTATTATCGAATATTTCTTCCATAGACCAATCCCTCTTTTTGCAAGCTATCAGCTATCAGCAGTCAGCTTTATAGAAATTATAGACCCGTAAATTCCATATAGATTCCTTAAATTCCCTTTTCAAGTCTTTCTGCAAGAAACTTCGGAAGACCTGCCTGAATAATTTTTTTAGCAGCACTTTTATAATCATATTCTATTTGTTCAAAGGTTATATTTTTTTTATCGGAATCATAAATAAGATAACATGCCACAGGTCCCTGCCCTCTTGATTGTCCTACACTGCCGGGATTTATAAGATAAATACAATCGGGATTAACAGGAAAGGTTTTACCTCTTATAGAAGGGTTAAATATAGCTCCGTCTTCTCTTTTAAACCATATAGACTGATTATGAGTATGACCGAAAAAGCATATTTTTATATTTGACTTACTGTATTCTAAAAATTCAAAACTATTTTTTGCCTGATATTTATAAGACAGATATTCATCTTTATCAACAGGTGAACCATGAACAATATAAATAAAATCTCCTACTTCCTGATTTATAGTCAGTCTGGAAAGAAAGTCTTTATTTTTACCTTCCAGTAATTCTCTTGTCCATATTATAGCTGTTTTTGCATCTGCTGTAAAATCATTACCTGTTTCCAGATTTATAGCTACTCTGTCATGATTGCCTAAAATTATATTAAAAGAATTTTCCCTTACAAGCTCGACACACTCATTGGGATTGGCACCATATCCTACTATATCTCCAAGACATAATATCCTGTCAATATTATCGTTTTCAATTTTTTTTAAAACTTTTTCCAGAGCATCCATATTGGAATGAATATCACTTATTACGGCATATCTCATAAAAAAATTCCTCAAATTTAATTCGTAACGCGTAACGCGTTACGCGTTACGCGAGGATTGTATTTTTTTAACTCAGTTAAATTATTATGATCAGGTCTTGTAAATTCAAGATTGGAATTATAAATCCTTCTAAAAATTAAATTATTTAGATAATTTGCTTCTACATAATTTTCATCTAAAGCCTTATTTTACGCCATTAAAAATGAAATTTCCTATACCTTTAAATTATTTAGATAAACTGCCTCTAATTAATTTTCATCTAAAGCTTTATTTTACGCCATCAAAAATGAAAATTTCTATACCTTTAAAGTATTATTTAACCGGGAATTTTTATAGAAGGAATTTATTGTACATCGCCGAATCTATTGTTAGATAATAATATTTTCTGAAGGAGTGGGTTAGATGCAGCTTACTTTTAAAGGGAGAAAATTCCCGGTAACAGATGCTCTAAAAAGTTACACGGAAAAAAGATTTCAAAAACTTGATAGACATTTTGATTATATCCGTTCTATAGAAGTTACGTTTGATACGGAAGGAACCCAGTATGTAGCGAAAGTTTTAATTGATGCCGATGGTAATATAATAAGGGGCGAACAGAGAAATATAGATCTTTATGCATCTGTAGACGGAGTAGTGGACGACCTGATGCGTCAGTTGAAAAAATTCAAAGAAAAAATGAGCAGAAAAAGGCAGTCAGCAGCAATGGAAGCAGTATCCTCATCGGAAACTACCGTAGAAGAAACGGGAGAATTTGAAGAGGAAGAAGAAGTAGTAGTAGGTAAAATTGTCAAAACCAATCGTTTTGCCATTAAACCTATGTCAGACGAAGAAGCAGCAATGCAGCTTGAACTGTTACAGTTTAATTTCTTTGTCTATTTAAATGCTCAAAAAGAAAGAGTTCATGTCATTTACAAAAGAAAAGACGGTAACTACGGTCTTGTAGAACCGGAATTCTAGTAAAAGAGATTACTTTTTGTTAGCCTTTTAGGTGCTATAATTAGTGGAGAGAAAAATCTCTCCACTAAAATTTTAATAGTGAGTAGTGAAGGGTTAAGGGTTAAGGGTGATGGGTGATGCTACAAAACTACGTCTCACATCTCACGCCTCACGCATTTTATCACCTCTCACATGATAAAGAAGGTATGTTTATGCTTGGAATGTTACTTAAAATGATCTGGGATCCAAATAAAAAAGAAGTAAAAAAACTTAGAAAAATAGCTGATGTTATAAATTCTTTCGAAGAGGACATAAAAAAATTAAGTGATGAAGAACTCAAAGGAAAAACAGGAGAATTTCGAAACAGACTTGAAAAAGGCGAGAGTCTCGATAAAATACTACCTGAAGCTTTTGCAGTTGTAAGAGAAGCATCATCAAGGGTTATAGGCTTAAGACATTATGATGTACAGCTCATGGGTGGCATTGTTCTCCATCAGGGCCGTATATCGGAAATGAAAACAGGAGAAGGCAAAACCCTTGTTGCAACAGCACCAATATACTTAAATGCTCTCACAGGCAGAGGGGTCCATCTGGTTACGGTAAATGATTATCTGGCAAAACGTGACAGTGAATGGATGGGCCCTATATATAAATTCCTCGGACTTACTGTAGGTGTTATTCAGCACTCCATGGAACCACATGAAAGAAAAGACGTATACAGCCGGGATGTCATATATGTAACAAATAATGAGATAGGATTTGATTACCTGAGAGATAATATGGTATATGATATGAATGACAGGGTTCACAGAGATCTCCATTATGCGATTATAGATGAAGTAGATAATATTTTAATAGATGAAGCAAGAACTCCTCTCATCATATCAGGGCGCGGCACAAAAGCAACAGATGAATATACAAGGTTTGCACGGATTGTAAAAGATCTACAGAAAGATAAGGATTATACGGTTGACGAAAAAGCACATTCCGTTCCACTTACAGAAGAAGGAGTAGCCAGGGCAGAAAGTCTGATAGGTATTCGTAATCTCTATGATAATGAAAATATAGAACTGACACATCAATTGACTCAGGCTCTTAAAGCAAAAGAATTATTTAAAAAAGATGTACATTACCTGCTTAAAGACGGAGAAGTTATTATAGTAGATGAGTTTACCGGCAGATTGATGTTCGGAAGACGTTACAGTGACGGACTCCATCAGGCTATAGAAGCAAAAGAAAATGTAAAAATAAGAAGTGAAGATCAAACACTGGCTACTATAACCTTTCAGAATTTCTTCCGACTTTATGAAAAACTCGGAGGTATGACGGGAACTGCCGCTACGGAAGAAGAGGAATTCAGAAAGATCTACGGTATGGACGTAGTAGTTATACCACCCAATATGCCTATGGTAAGAAAAGATCACCCCGATGTTATTTATAAAAGTGAACAGGCAAAACTCAAAGCTATCGTGGAAGAAATAAAAGAACTCCATAGTAACGGCGCACCGGCTCTGGTAGGAACGAGATCTGTGGAAATGTCGGAAATATTAAGTAAAATGCTTAAAAAAGAAAAGGTTACTCATAATGTGCTTAACGCTAAATATCATGAACAGGAAGCAGAAATCATATCCCAGGCAGGAAGAAAAGGAGCAGTAACTATTTCTACCAATATGGCAGGAAGAGGAACCGACATAATCCTGGGAGGAGATCCGGGAAAACTTGCGACAGGAGAATTTAATGCTTCGACTCACGAAGAAAAGAATTATGAAGAATTTTACAGGAAATGGAAAGAAATATGCGATAAAGAACATGAAGAAGTTGTAGAACTCGGAGGGCTCCATATAATAGGCACAGAACGTCATGAGTCGAGAAGAATTGACAATCAGCTCAGAGGAAGATCAGGCAGACAGGGCGATCCGGGAAGTTCAAGATTTTATATAGCACTGGAAGATGAACTCATGAGGCTTTTCGGCTCTGACAAAATTCAGGGATATATGGAAAAACTCGGTTACGATGATTCTATACCTATAGAACATTCCATTATAAGCAAACAGATAGAAGCGGCTCAGGCAAGAGTAGAATCCCATCATTTCAGCATAAGAAAAAATGTTCTTGAATATGATGAAGTAATGAATCAGCAGCGTGAGGTCATATATGGAGAAAGATTAAAGGTACTACTCGGAGAAGATCTGAGACCTCATATAATAAAAATGATAGAAGTCATTATTCAGAGCAGGGTAGATATTTATGCGAATCCTGATATGAACAGAGAAGAGTGGGATCTTCAGGGACTTATTGACACGATACAGGAATTCTTTCTCTTAACAGATGATATTCCCTTATCTGCTCTGGATGGAATGAAATCTACAGAGATAAAGGATTTTTTCCTGGATATGGCAGTCGGAGCATATAAGAGCAAGGAAACGGAATTCGGGGAAGAAGCCCTTAAAAGGCTCGAACAGATAATACTCCTCAAAATGATAGATACAAAATGGATAGATCACCTTGATGTAATGGATAATCTGAGAGACGGTATAGGCCTGAGAGGCTACGGAGGAAGAGATCCCAGAGTGGAATATGAAATCGAAGCCTTTGAAACATTCCAGGAAATGATGCAGAATATACAGGAAGATACTGTAAGATTTCTTATAAGGGCAAAACCTGTTTCCGATGCAGGTACGAAAAAACATGAGAAGGTCTTTGTCATATCGGGAACAAATAGAGATGAAGGGGCTGCAGTAAAGACCGTAAAAAGAGGCCAGAAAATAGGAAGAAATGATCCCTGTCCCTGTGGGAGTGGGAAAAAATATAAAAAATGCTGTATTGGTAAACAGGCGGCGGCGAAACAGTGAGTGTGAAGAGTAGGAGCGACACCCAGTGGTCGCCCGGTACCGGTAACACGGATCACATATTACGCATCACGCAAAAAATGGCATTATAATTGCAATTTAAACATACAGGAGAGTGATTGTCATGTTAGAACTGAATGAACAGGCGGTAGGAAGTCTTGAAACAAGAATTGGCGATATAGAGGTGTATCTTTGACCTGCCGGCAAAAAGGGAAGAAGTCGTTATTCTGGAACAGGCCATGTCGGCATCGGATTTCTGGGATGATCTGGAAAGGGCAAAGATTACAAGTCAAAAATTTAATAATATAAAAGATGAAATAAAACGGTGGAACACGCTGAAAGAAAGAATCAATGACGTAATAGAATATTTAAAGATTATAGATATAGAAGATGAGTCTTTTAAAAAGGAACTGGAAAAAGAACTGGCAGAAATAGACGGGGAACTGGAAAAGCTGGAATTATCCGCTCTTTTAGACGAAGAATATGATGAAAGCAGTGCCATTCTTTATGTACAGGCAGGTGCAGGTGGTACAGAGTCTCAGGACTGGGCAGAAATGCTCCTGAGGATGTATTTAAGATGGGCAGAAATAAATTCTTTTTCTACAAAGATTGTAGACCGCTCTCCGGGAGAAGTGGCAGGAGTAAAAAGTGTAACCTTTATAGTTTCAGGCAGACATGCCTATGGTTATTTAAAATCAGAAAAAGGTGTTCACAGACTGGTTCGTCTGTCACCTTTTGATTCTGCCAACAGACGTCATACTTCCTTTGCTTCGGTAGATGTAATACCGGAAATAGATGATACTATAGACGTTAATATTAAACCTGAAGATCTTGTCGTAGAAACTTTTCGTGCCAGCGGAGCAGGTGGCCAGCATGTGAACAAAACAGATTCGGCAGTAAGAATAAAACATATACCGACAGGTCTTATCGTCCAGTGCCAGAACGAACGGTCACAGCATTCAAACAGAGTGACTGCTTTAAAAATACTTCATTCCAAACTTTTTGAACTGGAAAAAAATAGACAGAGAGAAAAACTTGATAATATAAGAGGGGAACATATGGATATTGCATGGGGCAGCCAGATAAGATCCTATGTATTTCATCCCTATAATATGGTAAAAGATCACAGAAGCCTTTACCAGACAAGTAATTCTACTGCTGTTATGGATGGAGAAATTAACAGTTTCATCTATAATTTTCTCAAATATCATAGAAAAGTTAAAAATCAGGAATCTAAAAAAGTTCCTGTTGCAAAATGAAAAGGTTGATGATTAAAATGAAATATTTTATAGTTATTCTGATGGTTATTGGTCTGAGCAATTTCGCTTATGGAGCCGGTATTAGCGTCACAGTAAATCTTGACAATAACAATGGTTTTACTTCCCAGACTACTCTCGGGGGGTTTTTAGCAGGCGCTATTAGAGAGGTTACTGTGGCCGATGTGGCTATGATATGCAGCAGTTCCATAAAAGGTTCACTTTATAAAGGAACACTTGATATTTCATCTCTTATAAATCTCTTTTACTATCCTGACGACAGAATAGTTTTAATAGAGCTTAAAGGCTCTCAGATAAAAAATATTATGGAAAGAAGCGTGGGAACATACCCTGATGAAAGCAGTGATTTTCTGCAGGTTTCCGGTTTAAAAGGAACATTTTCTCCTTCCAGACCGTCAGGAAACAGAGTAAATGATATTTATATAGGAAATAAATTAATGAACATGAACAGCATCTACACCGTAGCAGTAGATGATAAACTGGCAAGCGGATTTTCAGGCTATATAGTATTCACACAGGGGAAAATTATTAGCAGTAATATTACCTTAAGGGACGTCATGGAACTTTATATAAAATCTCATCCTTCTATTTCCATGCCGGAAGAATCAGGTTTAAAGGCAGACAGGGATTAAAAGGATTATAAAGATTTAAATTTTATTAAGTAAAGACAAAAATTGCCTTGACTTTTTCTCTTTTTAATGTATAATATAATTTAAAATTCAGGGCGGCGTAGCTCAGGTGGCTAGAGCGAAGGCTTCATAATCCTTAGGTCCAGGGTTCAACTCCCCGCGCCGCTAGTAGTTATAAAAAATCCCTCTTTCTGGAGGGTTTTTTTAATTGGCAGGCTCATGAAAGATACGTTCCTCGATAAACTAAAGGCCTATATACTTGAAGAGCATTTAACGATAGACGGCGACAGAGTTGCCATTGCTGTTTCCGGCGGTATAGACTCGGTAGTAATGTTAGATGCACTCTATAAACTTGCCGGAGAACTTAAGATTAAAACAGGTATCGTACATTTTCATCATAATGTAAGACCCTATGGATGTAAAGTAGATGCTCTCTTTGTAGAAAAACTGGCAGAGGAAAAAGGGTTACCCTTTATTATGTCCTCTGCAGATATCCCGGAAATAGCAAAACGCGGAAAAAGAAGCCTTGAAGAAACAGGAAGAAGTGAAAGATATGCTTTTTTTTCTTCCCTGATAAAGGAAGGGAAATGGGATAAAATAGCTCTTGCCCATACATCTGACGATCAGGAAGAAACGTTTTTTATGAGACTTTTGAAGGGAGCAGGTACAAAAGGACTGTCAGGTATATCGCCTGTCAGAGACGGAATATATATAAGACCTTTACTTAATACTGGCCGTAGAGATATAGAATTATATGCAGAACATCACGGTTTATGCTACAGAGAGGATCAAACAAACTGGGATCAGAATTTTTTACGAAGCAGAATAAGACACAGACTGATACCTTTATTAAAAAGAGATTTTAACCCTAACCTTTCGGAAACCCTGGAACGTACAATTCATATATTCAGAACGGAAGACGACTTTCTTGACAGTCTGGCAGAAAAAGCATTAAATACCATAATAATTCCAGATGAAGAATTAATACTCAATGCAGAGAGGCTGGAATATTATAACCTTGCCCTTAAAAGAAGAATTCTCCGTCTTGCAATATTTAATATATTAAATAATTCTACAGACGTAGATTATGATTACATAGAAAGAATAATAAAATTACTTGCCGGAGAAACGGGGAAATTGTTAAAACTGCCCGGACTTATAATAAGGAAATCATATGGAACATTAATTTTATCAAAAAAGTCCTGCGAATCAGAACCTGTATTACCTGTATTATACGAAAAACTACTCCCTGTTCCGGGAGAGACAATATCGGATTTTTTCGGGATAAAGGTAAAAATAGAAATCATGGAGCACAGTGATATTTCATATAATTCACCTTTTAAAGCCCGTTTCGACGGAGCCAGGCTTAAGGAACCTCTTATATTAAGAAACAGACGTAAGGGAGATAAATTTATTCCTCTTGGAATGAAAGGTAAAAAGAAGTTGAAAGATTTCCTTATAGATGAAAAAATTCCCGGTCATAAAAGGGACAGAATACCGGTAATAACTTCAGGAGAAGATATACTCTGGGTTGTCGGTATGAGGATAGACGAAAGGTTTAAAGTAACAGGGGAAAGTAAAGAAATCGTTCATATGGAAGTAAATTTTATAGAGTGAAAAGTGAAAAGTGAAAGGAGGCATATTAAATGAATATTGTAAAAAAAGTCCTTTTCTCTGCCGAAGAGATAGAAGAAAAGGTTAAAGAACTGGGCAAAAAAATTTCTAAAGACTACGAAGGTAAGGAAGTGCTTTTCCTGGGTATCCTGAAAGGAGCATTTCTTTTTATGGCAGATCTCTGCAGACATGTGGAAGGAAAAATTATGTTTGATTTTATGGAAGTCTCAAGCTATGGAGGAGGACTCTCATCTTCAGGTCAGGTTAGGATATTGAAAGATCTGGATGTAAATATCGAAGGTAAACATGTACTTATAGTGGAAGATATTGTAGACAACGGAATAACTCTTGATTACCTTATTAACTATATAAAAGTAAGGAAACCTTCATCATTAAAGATCTGTGCTCTTCTTGATAAAAAAGCTCACAGAAAAATCCCTCTTACCATAGATTATGCAGGATTTGACTGTCCCGATGAATTTGTTCTGGGATACGGACTGGATTACAGTGAATTCTATAGAAATATACCTTTTATCGGTGTATTGAACGAAGAAATTCTTGGATAGTGTTTTAAACGACAGGTAGATTCATTTTTACTGGAAATTGTAATTGATTTCATAAATCTCTCAGCCAGTGAAAAGTGAAAAGTAAAAAATGAAAAGAAAGTAAAATCGCGTTTTTTTTTAACTATTCACCATTCACTTTTCATTATGAATATTTTACAATAAATTTCTTTTTCCATTCTATGTAAAATCACCTGTCATTTTTAAACGTAATCATGGCATATTGTAAAGAAGAGTTAAATATGTTATAATTTCATTTATCTATTTTTGTGCAGGTGTTAAAAATGTTTAAAAATCTAGCATTCTGGGTAATTCTTATTATCGGAGCGATATGTGCTTATTCGGTATTGAGTAATATAAACAAATCTCAACAACAAATAAGTTATTCAGATTTTATTGAAAGTGTAAAAAGAGGAGAAGTAGAGAAGGTAGAAATATATTTCACCAAAAACGAACTTCTCGGAACAAAGAAAAAAAGCAATGAAACATTCAGGACTATTATACCTAATGAAGATCCAAATTTAATACCGGTTCTTACGGAACATGGAGTAAAGATAGAATATAAAGAATCTGTAGATAACAGATGGTGGGTAACTATATTCTCCATATTCCCTTATATTCTGCTATTTTTATTCTTCCTTCTCATATTAAGACAGGCCCAGGCAGGAGGAAGTCAGGCTTTTTCCTTCGGAAGAAGCAGGGCAAAAATAGTGGATGACAAACGTCCCAAGGTTACATTCAAAGATGTGGCAGGTATAGATGAAGCGGTGGAAGAAGTTCAGGAAGTTGTGGAATTTTTGAAATATCCTCAGAAATTTCAGGCTTTAGGAGCAAGAATACCAAAAGGAGTATTGCTTCTCGGCCCTCCCGGTTCGGGTAAGACCCTTCTTGGCCGTGCCATAGCAGGTGAATCAGGTGTTCCGTTTTACTATATCAGCGGTTCCGATTTTGTAGAAATGTTTGTAGGTGTCGGTGCATCAAGAGTAAGAGATCTGTTTGAACAGGCAAAAAGAAGTTCTCCCTGTATAGTATTCATTGATGAAATCGATGCAGTAGGCCGCCAGCGCGGTGCAGGTCTCGGAGGCGGTCATGATGAAAGGGAACAGACTCTCAATCAATTACTGGTGGAAATGGACGGGTTTGAACCGAATACGGGTGTAATATTACTTGCTGCCACCAATCGTCCTGATGTTCTCGATCCTGCTCTTCTGAGACCTGGCAGATTTGACAGACAGGTTGTAGTGGACAAACCTGATCTTCAGGGCAGAAGAGATATACTGGAAGTTCACAGCAGAGGGAAACCGTTCGCTACCGATGTAGATCTTGATATTATAAGCAGAAGCACATCAGGTTTCTGCGGTGCAGATCTGGAAAATCTTCTGAATGAAGCTGCTCTGCTTGCAGCAAGACTGGATAAAAAAGCTATTGAGATGGAAGATCTTGAAGAAGCAATAGAGCGCGTTATTGCAGGGCCTGAAAGAAAAAGCAGGGTTATTATAGACAGAGAAAAATTAATACTTGCCTATCATGAAGGAGGTCATGCCCTTGTAGCAAAACTTATACCTGATACGGATCCGGTACACAAGGTGACAATACTTCCAAGAGGCATGGCTCTGGGATATACCCTTCATCTGCCTGAAGAAGACAGACATATTGTCACTAAATCCGAACTTCTGGCAAGAATGACTGTTGCTCTTGGAGGAAGAATAGCAGAAGAACTGCAGTTTAATGAAATGAGCACAGGAGCGGCAGACGATTTAAAAAAAGTAACGGAAATAGCCCATAAAATGGTCTGTGAATATGGTATGAGTAAAGAACTGGGCCCCCGTACCCTTGGTAAAAAGCAGAAACAGGTATTTCTGGGAAGAGATATTTATGAAGACAGAAATTACAGTGAAGACATAGCAAAGAAAATTGATGAGGAAATAAAGCATATAGTAGAAGAACGTTATAAAATAGCCAGAGAAGTTATAGAGAATAACATGGAGAAACTTAAGACAATTGTAAGTATACTCATTGAGAAAGAAGTTATAGACAAAGAAGAACTGGATGAAATTGTTCCCGGTATAAACCAGGCAGTTTCCGCGAACAAAGAGAAGGATAAAGATCTGACAGCTGTTCATTAGAGCTATTTATAAGGGTAAAGAGTGAAGAGTGAAGAGAAAATCTGGTATCTTCATCTTATTATTGATCAATATTAACGGATTATATGAAAAAATTCTTTTGTTTACTGGCTGGTTTAATTGAATGTTTTCTGGTTATTCTTTTACTGGCTTTGTTTTCTATCCAATATATATATCCAGATATACTGACAAAATTTCTATGTCTTACTTTCAAGCAGGTACAGTTAATTATAATGGCTCTGGGTGCTATAACAATAGCAGTCCTCAGTCAGAGGAAATTGTCTTTATTCTGGAAGACAGTTGCTATGTTAATATCTATATTAATAATAATAGAAACCTATCTTATGAGTAAATGTTCTGTTTAATAGAGGAAGGAGAATATCATGTTGTCAAAAGAAACTTTTGAATTATTAAAAAACTCTTTAAAGCCGGGGCAAGAAATCTGGGTGTATACAAGAGGAGGTTCCGGAGGAGGAAATGGGGAGATAGTAGAACTTACAGATGAACTCTTAATTCTTGAAGGAGTTTATCGGGGAAGAAAATTTCGTCATTATTTTATAGTCACTACTATTGAAAGTATTAAAATCTATGAGGATGCCGAAAAATAAATGAAAAACCTGAGTTTATTCTTACTCTGTTTTATGCTATTTTTCATATTATCATCTTCCGTTATGGCTCAAAGTGCCACGCCATCTCCTGTTCCATCTCCCGCTCAGGGAGAAGAACAGTTGAAGCATGATACTCAGAAGAAGATTATTTATCTAACAGTCATAATAACTCTGTTGATAATAATCGCATTTGTATCCTTTGCTGTTTTACGGGTAAAAGCAAAATTAAAAGATGCAGACAGTCACAAAAAGCCTGTTACAGGTCTGGCATCTAAAAATGCCGGAATTATATTTGACGAGAAGAGTGAAGAGTGAAAAGTGAAGAGTGAAAAGTGAAAAGTGAAGAGTGAATATACGTTGTCACCGGTTACTGATAACTGGTCACCGATAACTGGTCACCGGTCACTGCTCACTGATAACTGGTCACTGGTCACTGCTCACTGATAACTGCTCACTGGTCACTGGTCACTGGTCACTGATAACTGGTCACTGATAACTGAATATCCCCTTTGTGAAGCGCTCTTAATTTAAGAGATTGATGGAGTGAATGTACTTTGTTAAAAAGGCTTTCTCTTTATGGATTTAAGACCTTTGCAAAAAAAACGGAAATAGAATTTAATCATGGTATAACCTGTATTGTAGGCCCCAATGGAAGCGGGAAAAGCAATATTTCAGACGCCCTGAGATGGATTTTAGGAGAACAGGGCATGAAACCTCTCAGAAGTGATAAACTTACAGAAGTCATATTTGCAGGCAGTGAATTTCGTAAACCCCTTAATATATCAGAAGTAGTTATGCTGCTGGAAAATAAATCCGAACGTTTTCCTCTGAAATATTCAGAGATTGAAATAACAAGACGCATTTACAGAGATAATAAAAGTGAATTTCTTATAAATCGTACTCCATGCCGTCTGAAAGATATACAGGATATATTCCTGGATACAGGCCTTGGTAAAGGCGGAATATCTATGATCGGTCAGGGACAGATAGAAAAGATCATAAGCTCTGACCCGTCTGAGAGAAGAGCTCTTTTTGAAGAAACTGCAGGTATTAATAAATATCAGCACAGAAAACAGGAAGCCATGAAAAAACTCGAATTGACTGGGAACAATTTGCTCAGACTCTCTGATATCATAAAAGAAGTCGAAGACAGAATAGCACCTCTCAAACAGGAAGTAAACAAGCTGGGCAGATTCAACCGCTATAAAGAAAGAGTGGAAGCTCTTCAGAGAGAACTCCTGCTTCAGGAATATTTTTCTCTGTCTCAAAAAGATGAGGAAGCGCTCAATCATTTAAAACACGCCACAGAACAGGTAGGTAATATTAAAGAAAATTTAAAAAATCTGGAAAGAAACCATAGAAATCTTTCGGAAGAACTGAAAGAACTTTCCAGAGATAAAGAGACATATGAAGGTCAGATAAACAGCCTCACAGTAGAGTTAGAACAGGTAAAGGGAAGAACTCACTCCTATATAACAAGAAGAAAAGAACTTAAAGAAAGACTTGCCAGTACATTACAGTTAATGAGCTCACTGGAAGAACAGAAGAAAAAACTTATTGAAGACAGGGAGAAAGACCTTTTAAGACTTGAGGAGTTAAAGAAAAAAGCGGAACAACTGACTCTGGAAATTAACAGTAAAGAAAAAGAACATAAAAAAGATCTGGAATATTTGAGTGAACTCAGAGAAAAATATAATAAATCCAAAGAAGAAGTACTTACATGTGCTCAAAAAATAACAGAAAAAACAAAAGAAATGGATAAACTTTCTTCCGATCATGAAGAACTGAAAAGAGAAATGTTCAGGCTCCAGGAAGGAAGACGGGAAACTGTAGAAAAGTTAAAAGAACTTGCCCTCCACAGAGATGATACATTAAAAACTCTGGAAAAATTTTCTATAGATAAAGATGACATAAAAAGAGAGATTACCTGTTTGAAAGAAAAAAAGCAAAATCTGAACAGCTCTCTTGAAAAACTCAGAATAGATCTGGTTAATTTATTCAAAAATTTTTCAGAAAAAGAAGTACGCCTTAACTTCCTGAAAGAACTGGAAAAAAGTTTTGAAGGTTATTTTCCCGGTGTAAAAGCAATTATGACTGCAAAAAAGAAAAACAGGGAATTATCAGGTATTACAGGCGTAGTGGGCTCTCTCATACAGGTTCCTCAGATATACGAAAAAGCCATAGAAGTTGCACTGGGAGGACACATACAGGATATAGTCACGGAAACAGACAGAGACGCCAGGCTATCAGTAGAATTCCTCAGGGCAACAGGAAAAGGAAGAGCTACTTTTCTTCCTCTTAATATTATAAAACCGTCTTATTATGATTTTTCACGGGAAGGAGGATGGGTTAAACAACCTTCAGTCATAGGACAGGCAAGTAAACTGGTAGACTATGACGAGAAATATGAGAAAATTATAAATTATCTCCTGTCCCATTTTTACATAGTAAAAGATCTGTCATCAGGTGTTGAATTATTAAAGACATACAATCTTTCCGCCACTCTTGTAACACTGGACGGTGACATAATAAGACCGGCAGGAGCCATAACAGGAGGGAGTACGGAAAATAAAAAAACGAGTATCCTGTCCCGTACAAGAGAAATAGAAGAACTTTCCCATCAACTCTCTGAAATAAAGAACAGAAAGGAAACACTTCAAAACAAAGAAACTTCTCTTCAGAAAGAAAACGGTGCTATAGAAAAAAATCTGAAAGCACATATGGAAAAACTTTCGTCTCTTGATACATCTCTATCGGATCTCTTGAGGAAAAAAGACCGTATAATACTTGAAGAGAAACAGATTCACGAGAGATTGAAAGACTATGAACATAATGTGGAAATAAATTCTCAAAAGCAAAATAAAGTAAACCTGTCTATGGGAAATATTCAAATGGAAATAGTTACATTAAGGGATAGAGAAAAAATTCTGGAGATTGAAAGAAAAGAACTGGAAAGAAACCTTTCGCAACAGGAAGCTACGGAAGGTAAAGTGCTGGAACAGTTAAACCAGTCAAAGATGGAACATGCAAGACATATAGAAGCATGCAGCAATCTTGAATCTTTTATTAAATCCCGGGCGGAACAGAAAAAACTTCTGGAAAATAATTATGCTTCATGTTCAAAAGAAAGGGAACATCTGCAGGAAAATCTGTCAAAAATGGATAAAGAAGAAGGAGCGGATAATATAAAACTCCGGGAACTCACTAAAATCTATGAAGAAACAGCAGAATATTTAAGAAACAGAAAAAAAGAAGAAGTGTTAAAAGAAAAAGATATCAACTCGACACTTCAACACATGCAAAATCTCAGAGAAGAGCTGTTACAAAAAGAAGAAGTAAAACAGGAAATGCATATAATAAAAGCCAGGGTAAATGCAGAAAAAGAAATGGTGGAAGCAAAACTCCCGCCATCATACAGTAAACCTGAATTTATCGAGCCAGAGAAAATATCACAGGAAATGGAAACTCTCAGGAACAGAATGACGAATATGGGATTTATAAATTATAATGCATCAGTAGAATATGACGAACTGGATAAACGTTACAGATTTCTCATAGAACAAAAAGCAGATATGGAAGAAGCCATATTTTCCCTGAACAAAGTAATTGAAGATCTTGAAAAGACTTCAAGGAAAAAGTTCAAAGAAACCTTCTCTCTTGTATCGGCGGAATTTTCTGCCATATACTCTTCCCTGTTCCCTGGAGGTCAGGCTCATTTAACACTTACAGACGAAGAGAATATACTGAAGAGCGGAATTGAAATAGGAGTTCATCCTCCGGGAAAAAGACTTCAGTCCATATCACTCCTTTCAGGAGGAGAAAAAACCATGGCAGCAGTTATACTGCTTCTGTCCATATTTAAAGTTAAACCGACACCGTTCTGTGTTTTTGATGAAGTAGACGCAGCTCTTGACGATACAAACACGGCACTTCTGGCTGATTGTATCAAAGATTTCTCGAAAATGTCCCAGTTTATCATCATATCACATAATAAAATAACCATGGAAAAATCTGATGTGTTATATGGTGTTACTATGGAAGAGCCCGGTGTATCTGATATAATATCTATAAAACTGGGAGATCCTGTTCTGGATGAAATTATGAAAGAAAAAGAAGAAGTTTGCATATAACAGTGACCAGTAATCAGTTATCAGTTACCAGTAAAGAAACAGTAAATTTGTTTCATATTGTAAGGTCTGTAAATAATAATTTATTTTAAACAATAAATTATACATTTACTGATAACTGGTTATCGATAAACTGGTTACTAATCACTGCTAACTGATCACTGATATTGAGGAGGCAAAAATGTTTAAATTATTTAAAAGCGACAACTGGCTTACAAAAATAAAAGACGGACTTTTGAAGACCAGGGATAATCTGACTGCAAGGGTAAAAAGCTTATTTTCAGGGAGAAGTAAAATAGATGAAGAATTGTGGGAAGAACTTGAAGAAGTACTTATATGTGCCGATATGGGTGCTCAGACTTCCATGAAAATAATTGAAGAGTTACGGAAAAAGGCAAAAGAATTAAAAATACAGGAACCGGAGCAACTGATAGATCATCTTAAAGAAATCATAAAAAATTGTTTTGCAAACAGGGAATTAGGGCTTTTTACCGCAGAGAACAAACCTACTGTTTATATCATGATAGGTGTAAACGGTTCAGGTAAAACCACAACAATAGGGAAACTGTCTCACAGACTTAAAAGCCAGGGGAATAAAGTAATCATAGCTGCAGGTGACACATTCAGAGCAGCAGCAATAGAACAGTTAGACGTATGGGCTACAAGAGTCGGTGTGGAAATCATAAAAAACAAACAGGGCTCAGACCCTGCATCTGTATGTTTTGATGCCATACAGGCAGCAAAAGCCAGGGGGGCCGATTATCTCATCATAGATACAGCAGGAAGACTTCAGACAAAATATAATCTTATGAATGAATTGAAAAAAATAGGAAAAATTATATCACGGGAAATACCTGATGCCCCTCATGAAACACTTCTGGTTCTGGATGCCACTACAGGACAGAATTCCCTTTCCCAGGCAAAAATCTTTAATGAAGCAGTCCCCCTTACGGGTATAGTCCTTACAAAGCTTGACGGCACTGCAAAAGGCGGCATGATAGTCGCCATAGAGAATGAACTGGGAGTGCCGGTAAAACTCGTAGGCGTGGGAGAAGGTATGGAAGATCTTCAGGATTTCGCCCCTCAGGTTTTCGCAGATGCATTGTTTTAATTAAAATCTATTGACATACCTTACCTATTTTATTATAATTAATTTTTAGCTATTTATTGGCGTATTTTTCATAATTAAAAGACAGGGATTACATAAAGTGAGAAAATCTATAAATGATGAGTATCTGATAGAATTTTTACTCACGACTTACGACTCACGACTCACTATTCACTGATAAAGGAAAAATTATTATGTTTGAATCTTTAGGGGAAAAACTGCAGGCAATATTTAAAAATTTAAAGCGTAAAGGTAAACTGAATGAAAAAGATGTAGACAGTGTTTTGAGAGAGGTACGCCTTGCTCTGCTGGAAGCCGACGTGAGCCTTCTCGTAGTAAAGGATTTTACAAAACAGGTAAAAGAAAAGGCCGTGGGACAGGAAATATGGAACAGTCTTACACCTGCCCAGCTCGTAATAAAAATAGTTAAAGATCAACTCACAGAAACTATGGGCAGCACTAACAGCAAGTTAGGCATTGCTCCTAATCCTCCTACAATAGTTATGCTCGTAGGACTTCAGGGTTCAGGTAAAACCACATCTGTAGCAAAACTTGCCATTCACCTGAAAAAACAGGGAAAAAACCCTCTTATGGTTGCGGCGGACATTTATCGTCCCGCTGCAATACATCAACTTGAAGTACTGGGAGAACAATTAAAAATTCCAGTATTCAGTATGGGAGACAAACAGGATCCTGTCAATGTGTGTGCGGCGGCAATAAAAAAAGCTGCATCCCTTGCCTGTGATGTCATACTGATCGATACTGCCGGGAGACTTCATATAGATGAAGAGCTGATGAATGAACTAAAAAATATAAAAGCCAGGGTAGGCCCTCATGAAATACTCCTGGTAGTAGATTCCATGATAGGTCAGGAATCGGTAAATGTAGCGAAAACCTTTGAAGAACAGATAGGCATAGATGGTGTTATACTTACAAAGATGGACGGAGATGCCCGCGGAGGAGCAGCACTTTCCGTAAAATCTGTTACAGGGAAGCCGATAAAATTTGTCGGTATCGGAGAAAAAACCGATGCTCTCGAACCGTTTTTCCCTGACAGAATGGCTTCCAGAATACTTGGTATGGGAGATGTCCTGAGCCTTATAGAGAAAGCAGAAGCAACATTCGATGCGGAAAAAGTAGAGGAACTGGAAGAGAAAATAAGATCTCAAACATTTAATCTGGAAGATTTTCTGCAACATCTTCAGCAGGTAAAAAACATGGGCCCCCTTGATCAACTGGTAGGTATGATACCGGGACTGTCCAATATCGCCGGAGCATCTGATATAAAAGTAGATGAAAAGAGATTTAAAAGACTTGAAGCCATAATTTATTCCATGACACCAGAAGAAAGAAAAGATCCGGAAATAATAAGATCGAGCAGAAAAAAAAGAATTGCCACAGGAAGCGGAAATTCTGTAGCAGAGGTAAATCAACTGTTAAAACAGTTTAAAGAAGTCAGAAAAATGTTAAAACATGTATCTGATATAGAGAAAGTAGTCAAGAAAAAAGGAAAAGGAAAATTTAAACTTTTCAATTAGTCAGTAGTCTGTATAAATATCATATAAAAACAGAGATTTTGCACGTCTCTAAAATTATCATTGATTACGAATATAATTTGTGATATAATATATCATTCAAAATACATTAAAGTGAGGTGAATAGATCTGGTTGTATAAGGAGAGCAATCTCCTGAGTATTTTGTTCTTGAAAAAATAAAATGTAACAACCATAACAAACATGTCTGTTAGGATGCGCTTAAGAAGAATCGGAAAAAAGAAACAACCCCAGTATCGCGTTGTAGTAGCAGAAGCACGTTGTCCGAGAGATGGAAGATTTATAGAAACTGTCGGTCATTATGATCCTAAGAACTCTGCTATAACAATAAAAGAAGAGAAAGCACTTTACTGGCTTTCCTGCGGTGCCCAGCCTACTGAAACAGTAAGAAGTCTTTTAAGACAAAAAGGCATATGGGACAAGTTCCAGGAAATGGGTAAAGAGAAGAAGGAGGTGTAACGAATTGAAGCAATTGTTGGAAATGCTGGCTAAATCACTGGTTGATCATCCAGAAGCTGTTGAAGTAAGTCAGGTTGAAGGTGAAAGATCGATCATTTTAGAAGTCAAGGTTGCTCCAGATGATATGGGAAAGGTTATAGGCAAGCAGGGTCGCATTGCTCAAGCATTAAGAACTATAGTTAAAGCTGCTGCAGTTAAAGAAGGTAAAAAAGTAATGGTGGAAATAATCCAGTAATCAGAGGTGAGAAAGCTTTGCAGAAGATTATACTCCGTAGACCTGTTTCTGTTGTGGCAGTCATGACAGAAAATTTCCGGGATCAAATGATTGCAGAAGCGGAGAATACTCTAAAGAGAATTGAAGAAGATTTGAGGCAAATAGAAACAGAATCAGTAAAATATATTGCTTCCGTTTCACTCCAGAATCCTCAGCAGGCTTCATCTCTAACTCAGCAGATGAATGAAGAAAAGCAGAGATTAAAAACCACTCAGACCCAGCTGGATAAGAAGATAATGGAACTGGAAAATATAAAAAACGGTACAGAAGTTCCATTCCAGACTTTTGACAGTTTTATTGAAGTAGGAGTGGGAGATAATTTATATAACAAACTCAATAAAACGGTTGTCGTAATTAAAGACTGGGTGGTTACTGATATCAGAGAAAGTTGAGTTGGGGAATATTTGTGTTTTAAAGAAGATAAAGAATTAATTATTACTATTGGTCAGATAATTAATTCTTTCGGGAAAAACGGGGAAGTAAAAGTCAGGGTATTAACCGATTTTCCTGAAAGATTTAAAACTCTTTCAACAATTATACTTTCCATGTCAGGTGAAAGAGAAGATAGTAAAGCCAGAGTTCTTGGGGTAAAATATTATAAAGATTTTGTAATATTGCAACTGGATCTTTCCAGCTCTATAGAGGAAGCTCAGGGTCTGAAAGGTTTTTTTATATGTGTGAAACAGGAAGATATATATCCTCTTCCTGAAGGATCTTATTATATATTTGAACTGATCGGCTTAAGTGTTTTCTCTCAGGAAGGTGAATTACTCGGGACTCTACAGGAAGTATATACACAATCTGCCCAGGATCTTTATGTAGTAAAGAGCGGAGACAAAGAAATATTAATTCCTGCTGTAAAGGAATATGTTTCTGAAATAAATCCAGAAGCAGGCAGAATAGTGGTAAATTCTAAAGGGGGATTATTCTGAACAGAGATGGAGTTTGATGTTATAACTCTCTTTCCCCACATGTTTGATCCGGTTTTCAACTGCAGTATAATGGGCCGTGCCAGAGAAAATGAACTATTCAAACTCAGAGTTCATAATCTGAGAGATTTCACAGAAGACAGGCATAGAACAGTAGACGATTATCCTTTCGGCGGCGGCAGAGGTATGGTGCTGAAGCCTGATCCTATATGGAGTTCTGTTGAGCATATTCGCAGTAATTTCAAAAAGGAAAAACATAAAATTTTTCTGATGTCACCTGCGGGAAAAGTATTTAACCATAATATGGCAATGGAATTATCACACCTGGAACAGATGATTTTAATCTGTGGCCACTACGAGGGAGTAGATGAAAGAGTAATAGAATATCTGATAGATGACGAAATATCCATAGGGGATTATGTCTTATCAGGAGGGGAGTTACCTGCTATGGTCATTATCGAAACCATAGTAAGACTTATACCAGGTGTACTTCCCGATGAGTCTGTACAGACAGATTCTTTTTATTCTTCTATCCTTTCTTTTCCGCAATATACAAGACCGAGAAATTTCAAAGGTTATGAAGTGCCGCATGTTCTTATATCGGGCCATCATGAAGCTGTAAGAAAATGGAGAAGAACTAAAGCAATAGAAAAAACTCTGGTATGCAGACCGGAACTTTTAAATAATCTGGAATTAACAGATGAAGATAAAAAGATTATCGTAGAAATAAATGAAAGGCAGGTGTTAAACTGAAGAAATAGAAGAGAGAGTATTATCGGCGAAAATGGCACGACACGTACACTCTCACGGCGGATTTCTATTATTCAGTATGAATTAACATGAGCATTATAAAATTGATTGAACAGGAATATCTAAAAAAAGAAGGTATACCGGATTTCGTTCCCGGTGATACTCTTCGTATCCATGTCAAGGTTGTAGAAGGTGACAGAGAAAGAGTACAGGTCTTCGAAGGTATTGTAATAAGTATGAGGGGTTCTGGATTGAACAGAACCTTTACTGCAAGAAGAATCTCTCATGGAGTAGGTGTAGAAAGAACTTTCTTGCTTAACTCTCCCAGAATTGACAAAATAGAAGTAAAACGTAAGGGAGATGTAAGAAGAGCCAAACTTTATTATTTAAGAGGAAAAGTTGGTAAAGCTGCAACTAAAGTTAAAGAAAAACATGCAGTTCAGGTATAAGTGTCTGTCTGTAAGATTTTCTATGATAAGATCTGTAAAATTCTGATAGATAAAAAGCAGGTCTTTATATGAGAATTGTCACGCGTATTGAAATTAAATGACATGTCGGGATTTTTCAGATGATAGCCAGTGGCTATTGTAATGAAAGGTTGAGATATTATTTTGCGGGTAATAGATCTTGAGATTTTAATAGCTGTATTAATAGTCGCC
>DAIOEN010000094.1:24853-26980 GCA_036746235.1 Vulcanimicrobiota bacterium
TATTATTTTGCGGGTAATAGATCTTGAGATTTTAATAGCTGTATTAATAGTCGCCAGAATAATAACTAAATATGTGACTTTTTCTGCTGACTGGAAGAGTGTAATAAATGAATATTTAGACGCTATTATTATAGCAGGACTTACAGCATTATTTCTTATAAGCTATATAGTAAGGACTTTCTATATTCCTTCCAGCTCTATGAAGCCAACCCTGCTTCCCTATGATTATATACTGGTCAATGAATTCATATATCGTTTCACTGAGCCACAGAGAAAGGATATAATAGTATTCAAACCACCTAACAGAAAAAATGCACCTGATTATATAAAGAGAGTAATAGGTCTTGAAAATGAAGTCCTCGAAGTGAGAGACGGAAAAGTATTCATAAACGGTAACCCCATCGAGGAACCATATATACCGGCTGACCAGAAGCCGGACTATCAGTGGGGGCCTCAGAAGATTCCGGAAGGGAATCTGTTTGTTATGGGAGATAACAGAAATAACAGTGAAGACAGCCATGCATGGGGCTTTCTCCCTAAAAAAAATATCGTAGGAAAAGCTTTTGTTAAATTCTGGCCTCCCGGAAGAATGGGACTGTTAAAGTGAGCAGTTACCAGTAAGCAGTTACCAGTAAAGGGTGAGGAGATTAAAAAATTTCTTCACCCTTTATTGATCACTGCTCACTGTCCACTGCTCACTGTAAAAGGGGTGATTATATGAAAGAATCATGGTTTCCCGGACATATGATGAAAGCCTATCACAGGCTGAAAGAATTGATCAGGGGTGTTGATGTGGTAATAGAAATAAGAGACAGCAGAGCACCTGTAAGTACAGGCAATGAAGGCCTGGAGACATTATGCCAGAATAAAAAGTTACTCCTTCTCTTAAATAAAGAAGACCTGGCAGAACCTCTGTACACAGAAAAATGGATAAATTATTTTAACAGCAGAGGACGGAAGACCTTTGCCGTAAATTCCAGGGCAAAAACCGGCATAAAACCTGTCATGGCGTATCTTCAAACAGTACTGGAACAGAAAAAAATCGACCTTGCAGTTAAAGGCAGAAAAGATGCAAAAATAAGAGTTATGGTAGCAGGTATCCCCAATGCGGGGAAATCAGCTTTTATAAATGCCATCAGTAAAAAAGGACAGGTTAAAGTCGGGAAAAAAGCAGGCCTTACAAGAGGAGAACAGTGGATAAATATATCAGAAGGCATGGAATTGCTGGACACCCCCGGTATATTGCCATTTTCCAGGAAAGAAGATTCTTACTGGAAACTTGCCATTACAGGCTCTCTGAACAGAGAAAAACTCGAACCTCTTAATGTTCTGGAAAAATTTTATAGTGTTTTCCATAACGATTCCCTGTGGTACGGAGCAACAGATCTTTACAGTTTTATTAAGAAAAAAGGCTCAGATTACTCTTTCTTTATAAAAGGAGGAGAGATAGACCTGGAAAGAAGTGCCGGGAGATTCTTACAGGATCTGGGAGAAGGTAAAGTAAAAGAAAGATTGACACTTGAATTTCCGGAATAAAGGGATAACTGGTTATGAATTCAATAACTTATCCGTTTCATGACAGTAAATGGTTTATAAAACATCTTTATTCTTATCTTTTTTTCATACCTTTGGCAGGCATTTTTTTACTCCTGGGATATCAGTTAAGAACGATAAAAGAAAACAGTACAGAAGATAAAGATAGTCTTCCCGAATGGGATAACCGGTGGGCTCTTATAAAAGATGGTTTTTTCACTTCTCTTATTATCTTATTTTACATAGCCATACCATTAATTTTACTGATTATTACGACAGTTTTTCTATTTTTTAAATTGAGAGACATAGAACCGGAGCTTTTCCTGGAAACCATTACAGGTAACACTCACTTATTTATTGCCTTTATTATTATGATTATTTCTCTATTTTTCACGGTACTTTCATCTCTTCTTATTCCTATGGCAACAGGTATTTATGCAGTGAAAGGAAGTTTTTGGGCCGCCATCAATACAACAGCAGTCTTATGGAACATATTAAAGTATTTCCGCCCGTACATTCCTGTAATACTTATTCCGCTCTTTCTGAGTATTCTATGGACTGTAATTTCATTATTACTCAATATGATACCTGTAA
>DAIOEN010000095.1:0-26903 GCA_036746235.1 Vulcanimicrobiota bacterium
TTACGAAATTCTAACAAATTCTAACAAATTCTAACAAATTTTATATATGAAGCTACGGATCTGTCAGGAAATAACTACATTATAGTTACAATTTATATCGTGACTCGTAACGTGTAACGCGTGACGCGAGGATACTAATTGTTCTAACAATTTGCCGGAGTTGTTTTTTTTGCAGTCCTGAGTATAGTTCACGGGAAGGATAATAGCCGGTTAAATTCTAAACGTTATCTGTGCACCTTTTTCACCGGGATTTGCAAGCCATATTTTTCCTCCATGGAGCATTATTATTTTTTTTACAATTGCAAGTCCCAGTCCGGTTCCACCTGTTTCTCTCGTTCTTGAGGCATCTTCTCTAAAAAAAGCAGTAAATATTTTTTCTCTATTTTCTTTCTTTATTCCCGGTCCATCGTCTTTTATAGTAACAGAAAAATGGTTTTCCTCTTCCTTTTTTATGGTAATAGCAATGAGTCCACCGGAAGGGGAATATTCTATTGCATTTAAAAGAAGATTTTCGAGAACTCTGGGTAATCTGCTTTTATCGGCATATATTTCTGAAATATGATCGGTATTAAATATCTCTACCATGAGATTTTTCTTCTCCAGTAATAGCTGAAATTTCTGTATAATAACAGAAACAAGTTCTTCAATATTCAGTTTTTCTTTATTTAATGCATAACCTGCATCTATTCTGGAGAGATCCAGTAATTCTTTCAACAGCCTGGACATTTCTTTGATATTTCTGGACAGTTTTTCTACAACATCTTTATCAGGTAATTGATTATTACTTATATCATCTTCTATTATATCGAGTGAAACCTGCATTCTGCTCAGAGGAGAACCAAGTTCATGAGATATGTCTGATATAAGTTCTTTTTTACTTTCTATCATAAGAGACAGTTCGTAAGCCATATGGTAAAAAGCTTCTGTAAGCTGAGCTATTTCATCACCGCTTTTCTGGCGAAAATCCGTATCGATAACAGAAAAATCTCCTTCTGAAATTTTAATGGCCTTTTTTGTTATCTCTTCAAGAGGTTTCGTAAGATATCTGGTAAGAGGATAAACCAGTATGGAAAGAGCTAAACTTATACCGAGTAATATTAAAATCGTAAACATATCCAGCATATGACGTTCCTCAGTTGCTATACTGGCATAAGGGAAATGAGAATTATTCATGGGAACAACCAGAAAAGGTATGTCATTTACAAAAAACACAGAAATATTGTCTCTGTTGGCTTCCAAAATTGTAATTTTATCTAATTTTACCGGTATATTCCCTGTTTTTAAAAGAATATTCCCATCTTTATCATAAAGTCCTATAATAGTATCTGTTTTCTCTGCGATTTTATAAAGTTCCTCACTAACGGTCTCTTTATTATAGTGTTTTAATACGAAATTTGTGGTACTTACTATTGGCGCAATAGTATGCTTAAGGTGAGGGGGAATTTTATTCAGTTTGAATAATATATTTGGAATCATGACAACAAGAAACAGGACAACTGCAAGAAAATAAATATAAATTTTAAGATAAAGCTTTGATACTTTAATCACCTGTTAGCCTCCTGAATAAATATACCCGACCCCCCATACTGTTTTTATAAACTCAGGATTTTTAGAATCTTTTTCTATTTTCTGACGAAGACGGCTTATGTTTACATCAAGGGTCCTGTCAAAACCTGTTGTATGACCTCTTGCAAGTTCCATTATACGTTCTCTTGACAGCACTATACCTTTATGCTGAACGAAAATTTTAAGAAGATCAAATTCGAGGGATGATAATTCCACCGGATTTCCACTTATAAAGGTTTTCCTCTTTTCCAGATCAATTTGTATTGAACCGGTACCTAAATTTTGCCTGACTCTTTTTTCTTTTTCTTCTGTTCCCCCGGCAAACCGTTCCTTTCTTCTCAGAACAGCCCTTACCCTTGCAAGTAATTCCCTGGAATTAAAAGGTTTTATTATATAATCATCTGCTCCTATTTCAAGTCCGAGTATTCTATCTATTTCATCATTTTTTGCAGTAAGCATAATAACAGGCAGATAACTGTAACTGGCATTTATCTTTTTCAACACCTCAAAACCATTCATATTTGGCATCATTACATCCAGTATTGCTACATCAAACTTCTCTTTCTCCAGCATAGAAAGCCCTGATTCTCCTGAAGTAGCCCTGTAAACTTCAACGCCATTCCGGGAAAAATAAATTTCAAGAAGTCCAAGTAATTCTATGTCATCATCAATAAGTAAAGCCTTTATCATAAAAACACCTCTCTATTCTATACTTTATCTATTATAAGCAAAAATTTTCCAAAATAACAGCGAATTTACAAAGTGTTATATATTTTTACAATTTGTCATAAATTTAGTAATTAACTTCACAAATAAGGAGTGAAACGTGAGTAGTGAATAGTGAGTAATGTCCTGTTCTTTTCACTATTCACTTTTCACTTTTCACTTTTCATGGTAAAATAGCCAGAAAAAAGAAAGGATTTTAGAATGTCAGAAATAAAGATACCGGAAAATTTAAGACCGGAAAATCCATGCCAGAAATGCGGTCATAATGTTATAGTAGAAAGTATTCTTCAGGAAAGGTACGGAGAATACGGTTTCTGTAAAAAACCACTGGGAGCTGCTCTTGTCTGGACAGAACACGGATGGTTCAGTACAGCGACTTTAGAACCGGTCGGAGTGATTGTGGCATATATATGCAGAAAATGCGGATTCACAGAAATATATACAACAAACGCAGAACAAATCCCGATAGGTAAAGAACATGGCACAAGAATTATAGAAACAGAAAAATCTGACTTTCAAGCTCTATGACATCAGAAAAAACGGTAGTAACAGGGAAAAAACTCACAAAAAAATATAACGATTTTACTGCAGTGGACTCCATAGACTTTGAAGTTCTGCCGGGGGAATGCTTCGGTTTTCTCGGCCCTAACGGTGCCGGGAAAACTTCTACAATGAAAATGATCTATGGTTTTTCTCCTGTAACAGATGGAGAGCTTACTGTTCTCGGCCTGGATGTAAGGTTTAACATCAGGGAAATCAAAGGAAGGCTCGGAGTGGTACCACAGGAAGACAACCTGGACCCTGATTTAAATGTATTGAAAAACCTGCTGGTTTATGCAAGATATTTTGATATTCCAGGAAAAACTGCCATGGAGACTTCCCGGGAAAATCTGGAATTATTTCAGTTATGGGACAGGCGCTATAGCCGTATAAGGGAATTATCAGGTGGTATGAAAAGACGTCTGGTCATTGCAAGAGCTCTCATAAACAGACCGGAACTTCTTATTCTGGATGAACCAACTACAGGACTTGATCCTCAGGCAAGACATCTTGTGTGGCAGAAACTCAGACACCTCCGCAGACAGGGTACAACAATGATCCTTACAACTCATTACATGGATGAAGCCACACAGTTATGTGACAGACTGGTAGTAATGGATAAAGGGAAAATCCTTGCACTTGGTTCACCTCAGAAACTGATAGATACTTATGTAAAACCGGAAGTTATTGAACTTCATATGAATGAAGAGATAAAAGAAGATATATTAAAAAAATTACCTGAAAATCTTCACATAGAAGATATTGGAGATACTCTCTATATATACTGTAATGATGCGAATAATGTGAGACAGAGTATTTTCCTTAAAGGTGTGGACAGGGTTTTACAGAGAAGTGCCACAATGGAAGATGTATTTTTAAAACTTGCAGGGCATACATTAAATGAGGCTTCGTGACGCGTAACGCTTGACTGGAGGACTATCTTCAACAATGAAAGTTTTTAACATATTAAAAACATTACCGGTAAACAGGGTTTCATACAGAACTCTGAGGGTGTGGCAGAGGAATTTCGATGTTTTCCTCATGCTGTGGAAAACAGAATTCTGGCCCCCTCTTATAGAACCGTTATTTAATCTTATTGCCATGGGTTTCGGACTCGGTGCCTATGTGACAGATATAAACGGCATGTCCTATCTTCAATTTATAGCACCGGCCTTTATAGCAGTTACTGTTATGTTTACATCCAGTTTTGAATGTACCTATGGTTCCTATGTCAGGATGGAATACCAAAAAACCTTTGATGCAATTATTGCCACGCCGGTAAATATAGAAGATGTTATAGCAGGAGAAATTCTTTACGGTGCTTCCCGGAGCATACTGAGTGCCATAGGAGTCCTCTTCATTATTTCTCTATTCGGGCTCGTCCTTTCACCATGGGCTCTTCTCACACCGCTTGTAGCATTACTTGGAGGCATTATGCTTTCATCACTGGCCATGTTTGTTACCAGTATAGTTCCTTCAATCAATGAATTTAACTATTATTTTACCCTCTGTCTCACACCTATGTTTTTATTTTCCGATGTTTTTTTTCCTCTTCAGGCACTTCCTGAATGGATTAGATGGGCAGGGTGGGTTTCCCCCCTGACTCATGTGGTAAATATAGAGAGACTTCTTGTACTTGGCAGAATAGAACCGGTACTTATATATAATTTTCTTTATATAATAATATTCGGCTTTGTTCTGTTTAATATCGATCTGGTTCTTATGAGGAGAAGACTTATAAAATGATATGCTTTTTCGTAAGTGATCTTCACGGTTCTGAGGAACGTTACAGAAAACTTTTTACTGCCATAGAAAAAGAAAGACCTGAAGCTGTCTTTATGGGAGGAGATCTTCTTCCATCAGGCATTACTTCCATGATGTCTTCCATAAATCCATCTCACAGGGATTTTATAAATGATTTTCTCGTAAGAGAATTTTTACGGCTAAAAGAGATACTAAAATATGAATATCCCGCTGTTTTTCTTATACTCGGAAATGATGACGGAAGATTTTATGAAGCTTCCGTCATGGATATAGCTACAGGAGGACTGTGGAAATATGTTCATATGAGAAAAATATCTTTCAGAGATTTTAATATTTACGGCTATTCCTATGTGCCTCCCACTCCTTTCAGATTAAAAGACTGGGAAAGATATGATGTTTCAAGATATGCAGAACCGGGATGTTTATCTCCAGAAGAAGGAATGTATTCTATTTCAGTGTCAGAATATGAGACAAAATATTCTACAATACAGAAGGATCTGAATAATCTGGCAGGTGAAGATAACCTGGGAAAAGCTATTTTTCTTTTCCATAGTCCACCTTATAAAACTGCTCTGGACAGAGCGGCTTTAGACGGAAAAATGATAGATTATGTCCCTGTAGATAACCACATAGGAAGTATTGCCATAAAAAATTTTATTGAAGAAAGACAGCCTCTTATTACTCTACATGGACATGTCCATGAATCAGCAAGGATTACAGGTTCATGGAAAGAAAAAAATGGAAATACTAACTCCTTTACTGCCGCCCATGATGGGCCTGAACTCTCACTGATAAGACTTGACCTTGAAAATCCTGAAAGAACTACGAGAGAACTCGTCTGAAAAACTGTTTCTTTTCACGAAGTGTTAACATATTTCTGAGAAGAGACAAAAACTATCATCTACAAACAATAATCTGCAGACAGAAAATATTACACAGTATTTTTATATAAAAAAAGTGACCCTCTATTAATTTTTCTATGATATATTAAATTAGAGGTGATTTTTTATGCAAAAAACAGGAACTGTACTGAATAATATTTACAGAGTTATAAAATTACTGGGAAAAGGTTCTATGGGTAATGTTTATCTTGTTGAAAGAATAAAGGACGATAAAAAATTCGTCATAAAAGAGCTTATTTTTACAGAATCGGTGGGACTCGATCCAGATACGGCAAGGGAATTTTTCTTCCGGGAGGCTGAATTTATGGTTAAATTTGACCACAGAGGTCTCCCTGAAATGCACGGAATATTTTCTCAGGACGAAAAAGATTATCTTGTAATGGACTATATTGAAGGAAAAACACTTGAAGAAATAATCAGTAACACAACTATTGAAAAAGATAAAGCAATTAAATGGACTGTAGAACTGGCTGAAATTCTGGATTATCTTCATAACTCATTCCATAACCCCATTGTTTACAGAGACTTAAAACCTTCTAATATTATTATAACGCCAGATGAAAAGGTAAAACTGGTAGATTTCGGAATAGCCCGTTATTATAACCCTGATAAAAATACTGATACCTTCAGTTACGGTTCTCCCGGCTATGCAGCACCGGAACAGTATAAAGGAAGGGGACAGTCAACACCAGGGTCAGACGTCTTTGGCCTGGGAGTAATACTGTTTCAGATGCTTACCGGATATGATCCGACAATAAAACCATTCACATTCCCTCATATGGAACTATCTGACAGAAAGCTTGAAGACACTGTAATGAAAGCAATAGAATTAGACCCTCTTAAAAGGTATATCAGTATAACGGAATTTAAAGAAGCTCTGGAAAAATATTCCGATGAATACAAAACTCCTTTAAAAAAATCTTTTTTTGCCGAAATATCAAACTTCTCTAAAATAATGATTGCCCTGGCATTTCTGGGAATATTTGCAGGAAATGCTTTAATATTTGATCTTAGTATACCCTTTATGACATATATTCTCCTGTCTATCTCTATAGCTGTTACAACCTTTACCCTGTGGGCTATCGTAAAGATCTATATCAATGCAAAAAAGAAAAATTTAAATGAATATTCCCCTCTCACAAGGATTATATTTGTAACAACTATTATTATTATGATTATTATTAACGGGGGATTAATTATAGAAAATATACGAAGTAATTACAGACGTATAAGTTTTTTAATTTCAGATCTTATCTTTACACTTATCTTTAGTAATATAGCTATTATTTTCTGGGCTTTTATAATATGGCTTTTATTAAAAGGTATCATTTATACATTTAAAAGTATAACAAACACTTACTCACGGAGCGATTACAGTGTATCTTCTTATTATTATGGATATGTAAATAAGATACTTATAATTCCTGTATCAATTATTCTGGCATATATTACTCATTTACATATGCTCAGCCCAATGTCAAATTTTGGTTCAAAAGGTCTTTTCATGGCCATTAAACAGAGTCGAAGTCTATTAGACGAAAATCCTCTGGCATATATAATTCTATTATTATTTCTCTCTATTATTTTATCTCCCTATAGCTGGTCCATTTTCCATTTAATCTATTCATTTTATCATAGATTTTTTTCAATCCGTGGAAACAGGAGAGAAAAAACAGGATTTAAGCCGGTAGCAATCGGAATCTTTCTCTTTTATAGTATCTTTTGCTTTATTCTTATACCGAATTTCGGAAAAGCAAGAACAGGAGGACAGTTTGCCTGCTGTGAAAGTAATTTAAAAAATATTGCTACAGCACTTGAAATGTATGCAACTGAAAACAAAGGAAATTATCCCCCTTCTCTTGAGTATCTCACTGCCGATAAATATATAAAAGCACTTCCGGAATGCCCTGTATCTTATACGACCTATAAATATATCTCCAGTTCACGCCCCGATAATTTTACTTTATCATGCAGTGTAGAAAATTCCCATCGTGGCATAACAGATGAAGGATGCTGGCCCCAATATACACAGAAAAGAGGATTAGAATACCGCCACTATACACCAGAAGATGAATCTAAATACAGAAGGTATTAACTTCCGGCTTACCGGCAGGCTTTTTGGCTATATGCCATAAAATATGATATGAATTCACAACTTATCATATGCAAGGCTTCTGTTCTTGCGTCTTGCGAGTTCACTTGCATATTTTATACCAAGAACAGAGGCATTTTCTCTTGCCCAGTCTGTTAATTTTGTTTCCCCGGCAGGGAGAGAATCGACATATAAAAGATCTTCCATGAGTCCCTCCACTTCATCCCATGTAATAACTACATCTCCCATAATTTTTCCCACAAGTAACCCTACAAGATATATTAACACAGGAGGCAAAGATATTACAGGACGCGGGGTTCCTATAATTATACCAAGTTCTTTTACCAGGTCTCCATATGTAAAGGTTTCAGGCCCTATAGCATTTATTATAGAATTTTCACTGTTTTTTCCTTCTCTTACTGCAAGTTTTGCAAGATCTTTAACATATATTGGCTGAAGTCTGTAGAGACCATTTCCGAAGACGGCAAATAAAGGAAATCTTCTGAGCATCCATGAAATATTATTGATTAAAATATCTTCAGGGCCGAATATTACGGCAGGTCTGAGTATTGAATAAGAAATACCTGAATCGATAAGGGCTTTTTCCAGTTTTCCCTTTCCGCTGAAATATTCAAGATGGGAAATTTCAGAAGGATTTGTGATACTTATATGGACAATTTTTTTAACACCTGCTTCATGTGCGGCTTTAAATAGTTTCAGTGTATTATCAACTGCAGTGGAATGTTTAAAATCAGTATAATTAAATCTTACCCAGTAGGTATTATAAAGAACTGAAACACCTTTCAAAGAATCAACCATTTTATTAAAATCTTCAAAATGATATGGCCAGGATTTTACTTTATCTCCAAAAGGGTTGGAACGGTTCGGTGAATTAGTTAAGGTACGAACCTCATAACCTTCATCGAGTAAAAGCCTGGCAATATATTTACCGGAATAACCATAGGCTCCAGTTACTGCATGTATATCACTCATAATTCTACCTTGCAGGGCATCCGCGAGGGATGCCCTTACAGGACAACGGTTTTTCAAAATTCTGCAAAAGTATAGAAGAAATTATAATTTTTTTAAAAAGTGCAAAACTATAGAATATTATATAAATAATTATATCAAATTTTTATTTATAAAAATATATTTTTATGCTAAAATGCATGGGATTGAAAATTTATGAATGAGGAGAAATATTATGTATAAAAAAGTAAAAATGTTAATTGCAACGACAGTATGTGTAATAATCATATCTGCTGCAGTTATAGCTGCCCAGAAAGGTTTGAAACTTTTTATAAACGGCAAAGTTGCTTCATCTGACGTAAGAATTATAGACGGCCGTGCCTATGTTCCAGTGAAAGATGTAGCTTCTGCATTCAACATGGTACTTACTGAAAAAAACGAAGGTTATGAATTATCTGTGCCGGGAGGAACATACCAGGTTGATGGAGTAAAACAGGGAAAAATAGGAGATGAACTCTTCACTGGAAAATGGAAATTTCAGGTTCTGAGTTTTGAACAGATAGAAGGAGAATATAAAGAAAAATACTATCAGTCAGGAAGAACAATTAAACCGCAGGGAGCAAACGATGTATTATTACTTGTCCATTGCAGGATAAAAAATGGACTAAAGAAGACACAGGTTCCTGTTCTTACGGAAAGAATTCCCGGTAACACTGCTCTTGCTGATGAAAACGGTCAGTCCTATCCTCCTCTTGATTATGATGCGAGACAGGAAATCGATAAAACCCAGAGTTATGCAGCAGCATCATTACTTCCGGGAGCAGCTATGGATTTTACTCTTGTCTTCAGCGTACCGAAAGAGACAAAAGCGAAAGCCCTTGTATTCTCTCTTTTAACCTATCCAGGTGATGTAGGTAAAAAAGAAACTGTAGACGTAAGAGTTAATTTTCCCGGTAATAAGTAATAAAAAATACTTTATTATTTATGATTTTATGCTAAAATATTACAGAAATTCTTGTCAGTAAAATACTCTGTATTATCAGAAAGGGTGTAAGTAAATGATGCCAAAGATTGACAGAGAATATGTAGGAATATGGCATATTTATAGAATGGATATATGGAGTGATGAAGATGCATCCTTGCAAACCTTTATCAAAGTTAACGAAGATGGCGCCGGAACTTTTCAAATAGGTCTTGTTTCCGGGGAAATCGACGGAACAGCAACCTATTATCCAGAAGGAAAAAGATTTGAGTTCAGCTGGCTTGGAAGAGATAAAACGAGCCAGGCATGCGGCTGGGGATGGTTTAAAAAGAAGGATTTTGACACAGTAGACGGTTATATAAAGATTCATCTCGGAGATGAGATGAAATTTGCTGCAAAGAGATTGAGAAGCAAATCGTGATTTTAACTATGAACAGATTCATATAAGAATTGTCACGAAAGTGATATATTTATAATTCTTTATGACCACTCTATCATGTCAGTTAATTAATAGCTTCTTCCATAAATATTACATTTGATATTTTCGTTACTGCACCGCAATTTGCTGCCAGTTCTACTGCTTTTAATATATCTTTATATTTAACCTTATGGGTGAGGAGTATTAATTCTACTTCTTTATCTGTTCTGTATTTCTGTGATATATCGGAAATATTTACCTCTGCACTGGCGAAACAGGAAGTAAGAACAGAAAGAGATCCCAGCTCATCACTTACTGTAAGACGGACATAAAACCTTGAGAATATTTCTTCAAAAGATAAAATTTCCTTCTGATAAATACAGGTACAGGTGGTTCTCCCCCTTGTATTATCAAGAATATTTTTAACAGCTTTCATTAAGTCTCCTATGACAGCACTTGCAGTAGGAAGTTCTCCTGCTCCAAGTCCATAAAACATCATATCACCGAAATATGTTCCCCTGAGAAGTATTGAATTGAATTCGTTATTCACACTGGCAAGGGGATTCTGTAAAGGAATAAGTGCGGGAACCACCATAACCTGAAGAGTATTACAGTCAAGTTCCTTTCCGAAGGCAAGTAATTTTATACAGTATCCCAGTATTTTAGCACATTCAATATCAGCATATGTTATCCCGGAAATTCCTTTTCTGAAAACCTGTTCCGGTTTTACTGTCACTCCAAAGGCAATACTGGATACTATGGCGGTTTTATAGGCACCATCAATGGCTTCTATATCTTTAAAGGGATCTCTTTCTGCAAAACCAAGTCTCTGAGCAAGTTCAAGGGCTTTCTCAAATTCCATATTATCATGAGTCATTTTTGTAAGAATATAATTGGTAGTACCATTTACTATCCCTTTAAATTCTTTAATACTGCCGGGGGTAAAAGATTTTTTAAGCGCATTAATAACAGGAATTCCTCCGAGAACACTTGCTTCAAAAAAAATATCCACTCCTCTTTCCTCTGCTTTACGGAAAAGCTCTCCTCCTGCCGTGGCAATTACATCTTTATTGGCAGTAATTACGGTCTTTTTCCAGTCAAGTGCTTCAAGAATAATATCTTTTGCAGGACTCTCCCCTCCCATAAGCTCAATAACAATATCAATATCCGCATCATTAAGGATATCTCCTGCACTGGTTGTCAATTTTTCTCTTTCAACGGGAACATTTCTCTTCTTTTCAATATCTCTTACAAGGATCTTTTTTACTTCAATATTTACACCGTACTTATCCTGGAAAAGAGATTTATTCTCTTCAAGAATTTTAAGGACACCTGTCCCTACTGTTCCCAACCCCATAAGACCTATACATATGTTTTTCTTCAATCTTAACACAACCCTTCTTTTCAGTGACCAGTGACCAGTGACCAGTAACCAATCAGTTTCCAGATACCAGTTATTTAGCTATCATCTATAAGTTACCAGTCATCAATTATATTTATGTACTGCACACCGCTCACCATTCACTGGTCACTGGTTACTGTTCACCGCTCACTGTTTCCTCACTATTCAAACAGCACGGTAGACAGATACCTCTCTCCTCCATCAGGCAGTATTACTACAATGGTTTTACCTTCAAATTCATCCAGTCCTGCAAGTTTTATTGCAGCTGCTGTTGCTGCTCCGCAGGAAATTCCGCATAAAATTCCTTCTTCTTTTGCAAGTCTTCTCGCAAATTCCACCGCATCTCCATCGTGAACAGTTTCTACCCTGTCAACTACGGACAGGTCAAGTGTATCAGGGATAAACCCTGCACCTATACCCTGTATTTTATGAGGTGACGGTTTTAATTCATGACCTGCAAGTTTCTGAGTTATTACAGGACTTGCTGCCGGTTCAACAGCAACAGAGAGAATCTTTTTACCCATTTTATGCTTGATATATCTGGATATTCCGCTGATAGTTCCGCCTGTGCCGACACCTGATACGAGAACATCTACCTGTCCGTCCGTATCATTCCATATCTCAGGGCCTGTAGTTTTCTCATGTATTGCAGGATTGGCAGGGTTTTTAAACTGCTGTGGTAAAAAATACCTTTCAGGAGCATCTGTCACCATCTCTTCTGCCATTCTGATTGCACCCTTCATGCCTTCCGGCCCCGGAGTAAGTATCAGATTTGCACCGAACATTGAAAGCACCTTTCGTCTTTCTATACTCATAGTTTCCGGCATAGTAAGAGTGAGTTTATAACCACGGGAAGCACAGACATAAGCAAGTGCTATGCCGGTATTTCCACTTGTAGGTTCAATAATCTCCACTCCCGGTTTAAGTAAACCTTTTTCTTCTGCATCCCATATCATAGATGCACCTATACGGCATTTTACGGAATAAGCAGGATTTCTCCCTTCAATCTTTGCAAGAACCGTAGCTTTACATCCTTTTGTTATTCTATTTAGCCTCACAAGAGGAGTTTTACCTATAGAATATGAATTATCACTGTATATATTGGCCATATTTACACATCCTTTCTTACTGAGTTAAATATTAATATTTACTTTGGTGACCAATGAATATTTAGTTTCGTAACGCGTAACGCGTGACGGGTGGTTCGTAATGCGTGATGCGTGATGCGTGATGCGTATTTCATATCCAGGGCGTTTAATAAAACGCCCCTACTCACCATTCACTTTTCACTTATCTATACTCCCTCCGGTAACCTTGTATTTTAAAATAAGTTCCATCGTCTTTCCAGCCAGTTCTCCTGTCAGATTGGCCCACTTTTCATCATATTCCTTTGAACGGCATTTCATATGTTTATTCAATCCGTTACAGCAGGAAGCATTACAGGTATTTTTAAACCATCTATGAAGTTCCTCACAGGCAGTTTTAACTCTATAATCATTCGATGAACTTTTTCCGATGATAAATCCTATAGCCATGACTCCACCGCTTACTGCACCGCAAAAGCATCCTCCATATCCTATGCCGACAGGTAAACGAGAAACAAGATTTATTTTCTCTTCTGCCAGAGGATTGCCAAGTAAATCATTTATTGAATACAGTATTGCCAGAGAACAATGGGTCCCGCCCCTGTATAAATTAATAGCTTTTTTACTGGCTTCATCAATAATGTTTTTGTCCACCTCCGTAAAACTCCTTAAAGAGCCGGCCAGCTTCTAACATCTGTGTCATATAAACTGTATAACCTGGTAGTAACAACAAAGAATAAAAACCTATTCTTATCTTCACGCTTCTCCGATAAATTCTGAAATAACTTTTCCTACCTCCTGTGTTTCAACCAGAAAGGCATCATGTCCGTAAACAGACTGGATATTCACTGAGGTTACAGGTTTACCTGCATCTGAGAGAGCAAGGGCAAATTCTTTGCACTGTTCAGGAGGATAGAGCCAGTCAGATGAAAAGGAAACTATCATCACATCGGATTTTATTCTCTCACATGACCGTCGTAAATCACCGTCTCCCCATTTTAGTGCTGCATCATAATAATCCATTGCTTTTGTTATATAAAGATAACTGTTTGCATCAAAACGTTCTACAAAAGAACGGCCCTGATAGTCCAGATAACTTTCCACTTCAAATTCTATATTGAAATTAAAATCAGGTTTTTCCTTGTTTCTCAGGCGGCGGCCGAATTTTTTATCCATACCTTTTTCCGAAAGATAGGTAATATGGGCAAGCATTCTGGCAGCAGCAAGTCCTGAATGAGGATGGGCGCCTTCATAATAATTTCCTCCGTTAAAATTCGGGTCATTCATTATACAGAATCTTCCCACGGCATTAAAAGCAAGCCCCTGTGATGAAAGTCTGGGAGAAGCTGCAAGAACGATAGATTTTTCCACCATGTCAGGATACGAAAGAGCCCACTCTATTGCCTGCTGTCCTCCCAGTGAACCACCGGTAACAGCATAAACATGTTCAATGCCAAGTTTATCCAACAGTAATGCCTGAAGTCTCACCCAGTCATGAACAGTTACTACAGGAAAAGTAAGACCATAAGGTTTTCCTGTGGCAGGGTTTATTGATGACGGCCCTGTAGTACCATAACAACTGCCAAGATAATTTGAACACAGGACAAAGAATTTATTCGTATCTATTGCTTTACCGGGCCCTACAACGGAATCCCACCATCCCGGTTTCCCGGCCAGCCAGTGTCTGTCTCCTTCATAACATGCTTTTTTATCCCATCCTGCCACATGAGCATCGCCGGAAAGGGCATGTTCTATAATTACTACATTATCTTTATCGGGAGACAGTTCTCCATATGTTTCATATTCAACATCAACAGGCCCTATAGTTCTTCCTGTTTCCAGAACAAAAGGCTCCTCTTCGGTGGCCAGACGGATAGATTTTGCCTCTGTCCATCCTACAGAATTCGGACTATCGGGAGGATCATAATTTTTTTTCCCTGCCATAGGTCTGTCCTTTCAATTTTATACAATTCCTCTCAATGCCTGATCGAGATCGGCAATAATATCCTGCACATCTTCTATACCAACAGAAATGCGGATAAGGTCAGGAGTTACTCCTGCCTGTAATTGTTCTTCGGAAGAAAGCTGCTGATGGGTGGTGCTGGCAGGATGAATAACAAGGGTCCTTGCATCCAGGACATTTGCAAGATGGGAACATAATTTCACAGATTCAATGAATTTACGTCCTGCATCAAGTCCGCCTTTAACACCGAAACCAAAGATTGCTCCCGGTCCTAGAGGGAAATATTTTTTTGCTCTTTCATAATCTTTATGCTCCGGAAGCCCTGCATAATTTACCCATGATACAGACTTATGAGAATCAAGAAATTCCGCTACCTTCAGAGCATTTTCTACATGTTTTTTCGCTCTCAGAGGGAGTGTTTCAAGGCCCTGGATAAAAAGAAAACTGTTAAAGGGAGATATAGCCGCTCCTGTATCTCTGAGTAAACCGGTTCTTGCCTTCAGGACAAAAGCCAGCCCCGGCGCTACAGCTTTTTCATGACAGCCGAAAGCATCCCAGAAATTCACTCCATGATAGGCTTCATCAGGTTCGGTAATCTCAGGATATTTCCCTGACTTCTTCCAGTCAAAATCACCCTTTTCCACAATTGCCCCTCCTATGGAATTGCCATGACCTCCTATCATTTTTGTAAGAGAATATACCGCTATATCTGCTCCATAGTCGAAAGGATTAAAAAGAGGAGGTGGAGAAACAGTATTGTCAATAATAAAAGGTATTTTATACTTTCTGGCAATCTGTGTTATAGCTTCAAAATCGTCTATATTACACATTGGATTTCCTATAGATTCCGTATAAATCAGCCTTGTATTCTCATCTATGGCTTTTTCGAAATTTTCGGCTTTACCGGAATCTACAAATCTGGCTTCTATACCGAACCTTTTTAAGGTATGGGAGAATAAAGTATAAGTGCCTCCGTACAGTTTATCGCCTGTAACAAAATTCTGTCCTGCTTTTGTAATGGTTGCAATTGCATAAAAGATTGCAGCCATACCTGATGCCGTAGTAACGGCACCTGTTCCTCCATGAAGTGCAGCAAGGCGTTTTTCCAGAACATCGCTCGTAGGGTTCATAATACGTGTATAAATATTTCCGAATTCCTTAAGAGCAAACAGATTGGCAGCATGTTCGGAATTTTTAAAGACATAACTGCTTGTCTGATAAATGGGAACAGTTCTGGAAAGAGTCTCACTGTCAGGTGTATGGCCTGCATGTAAGGCCAGTGTTTCAATACCATGGGACATATTCTTAACTCCTTTCTTTAATAAAAACTTTTCCGGAACCCTGTACCTCATTCAGGAGATTAACATTTTCAAAGCATATAATAAGGAAAGACGCATCATAACCGGCACAGGTAACCAGAAAATTAATAAAATAAATTTCTCAAATTCATCTGTTCTACCGGGGTTTGCATCACCTTCTCCTTTAAAGTGAGATAAACCTGTTCTATATATTTATAAGGACAATGATGTGCTACATTACATTGTTCACAATGCCAGCAATTTATAAGTTCACCGCCGAGATCATATTCTACAACCTTTTTTATGAGGTTATCAGGTGTTTCAAATACGTTTAACATATCATCTACTATACAGTCACCATAAATTGGTCTCAATATGCTGCCAATCCTGTCCAGCTCTTCCGGGTATTTCGTAGAAAGAGCCAGAAATTCTCTCAGACCGTAAAGGGGAGGAGTTAGTAATTGAGGAAATTCCCGGTTTAAAAGCTCTATAAATTCATTATATACGGTATAAGCTTTTTCAAATTCTCTCAGATTATAATAAAGATAGGTCAAAAAGACATGAAGACTCATTTTATTCAGAGGATTTTCATCGAATATATAAGAAGAAGGAGTATATTCTCCCAGCAAAAAGAGCCTGTTAAAAGCATGTTTATTTTGAGCCAGGAAATATGCCATATCATCGGCAAGTTCCCTTAACTGTATGAGATCCAGTGTATCAAGTTTATTTAAATATTCGATTCTGGAAATGCTGCGTGTATCCCTGTGCCACTGAAGTGTATTGTAATATTCTTCCGAAAGACCGGGGATTACGACATGATATGAGTTAAACCCCAGAAAAGACACATCACGGATAAACATATTGTATCCCAGGTCTTTCACCAGGTTTACAACAGAGTCGAAACGTTCTTTCTGAGTGGTAAATACTTTTTCAGGAAATCCGCCGAATTCATAGGAAAATTTATCATGAAAAAGCCTGTCGGAACACTGTCCGTATCCGCTTGTGGTAAACCACAGATAACGCATTTCATAATCTTCTTTGCCGTTATTTGAAGGTACAGTATTTACAGGACTCAGAAGATAATCCTGAAAAATCTTACGGCCCTGGAAATATTCTGTAAGACATCGTTCCAGTGCAACAGACAGATCCGGGTCGGAACCAAATTTGAAGGCATATTTATTTTTTTCTCTGAATATAACTATTGTGCCTATTACAGGAAAGCTTTTCCCGAGAGAACAATCTTTTACTATAATTTTATAGGCTCCTGTTTCTTCCAGTCTTTTTATCAATTCATACTGGAAAGGGGCATGTTCTTTAATATATTCATGAGAAATAGTAGGAGGAGTCAATTCTTTAAAATAAATCTCTGCCTGAACATAACGCTCAAATATTTCACATATCGCCTGGACCAGTGCTTCGTGAGGAGAATTTCCTCCGCACATGCCGTTGGTGGTATAAACAGAATATAAAAAACGATAAGGAAGATAATCTATTTTATCCTTCTCTACATTATAGTAAGGCAAAAAAGATATTGAATGGATTTTACCGGAACAGGTGCTCTTCGTACAGGCACAAAAAGATTTATAATGACATATACTGCTTCCCTGATCGACAGATTCTTTAAATTTATCCCATAGTTCGGTTACTGTACTATCCAGGACATTCAAATAACCTTTTTTAAAATCCTCAGGAAGAGGAAGGAATTGATTGGATGGGAGTAGTTTTTCATAAATGTCATAAATAAATCCGAATTTCTCTCTCGCTTCAGGAGCTATATCATAGGGATTAATAAGCACCTGATTCTGAAGTCTTTCCAGAAGTTCGGCAAGACCGCTTGCAAGAGATAATTCTTCAGTAAGACCTTTTCCGTTAACACCGACAGGTGTATCCTTTATGCCTATTCTGCATGAATAAATGGTATCAAGGGCATTACTGGAGGCCTGCCTGTTAACAATAATTTTATTTGCCTCTAAAATAGCTTTTATTTTATCTATTGTCTCTTTCGGCGTAAGATCTTTATAATGTTTTACCATAGTGCCTCCATAAAATCGTGACGCATTACGCGCCGCGAGAGTAAATATTTATTATCTACGCTCACTGCAGTAATTTTATATAGAATAGTCCAGAAAATCTTCTTTATTTTTTTTGTCCATACTAACAAGATCTTTGAGATTCAATAAATTAAGTGTTTCAGCCATTTTATCTCCAAGAATAGACCAGACTTTACGGGCTGTACAAAAACTGGCTCTCTTACAGGAAGAAGGATGGTCTGTACATTCTACAGGGGAAAAACTTCCTTCAAAAACCTCTACTATATCTTTTACCGTAATAGTAAAAGGTTCTCTTGCCAGCACATAACCGCCGGAAGACCCCCTGATAGGAGTAACAAGTCCTCTAGCTTTAAGGGGAATAACTATCTGACTCAGATATTTCTCAGATATATCTTCTTTTCTGGAAATATCTTTAAGAGATACAGGACCTTTCCCGTATTCCAGAGCCAGTTGAAACATTAACCTTAATCCGTACCTTGCTTTTGTAGATAGTTTCATAGATTAGTTAATAGAATAACCTTAAAGGCTTCTATCAGTATCCCCTTTCTTTACAAATAATACACTAGTAATACTATCAGTTTAGTAGTATATTTAGTATATAATAAAATAAATTAATTGTCAACAGGTTTATATTTTTGCAGAATTTTCATTTTCGAAAAGAAATACAGGGTAAATTTATTATCGAGGCAAAGAGGCTATTGGTAATGGTCTACAATGTCAGTCACCCTGACTTACTCCCGCTTCATTCACAGGAATAAGTCAGGCTGCAATCTAAAGGTTACAGTTATAAAATAAACTCTTCAGGCTCATCTGGTCAATCGGATGTTTCGATGCTTTTTCCTTTACATTCAAATAAACCTGTTCAATATATTTATAGGGGCATATAGACAATACAGTACATTTCTCACAATTCCAGCAGTTAAGAAGGTCATTATTCAGATCATAGTTAACCACATTCCTTACAAGATTATCTGTATCTTTAAAGGTAGCCAGGATATCATCTATTATATAATCATCATAAATTCCTATAAGAATATCTCTTATCTTTTCCAGATTTTCAGGGTACTCTTTCGAGAGAGCCAGAAATTCCCTGAGAGCATGGAGCTGCCGGGGAAGTGCTTCACATTCTCTGGCAAGTCCGTCTACAAATTCACAGTATGATTTATAGGCTTTATCAAAATCTCTTAAATTATAATAGAGATAGGTCATAAAAACATTGAGGCTCATTTTATTCAATGGGTTTTCTTCAAAAACATAGGGGGCAGGAGCATATTCTCCAAGAAGATAAAGTTTTTCTCCTTCCCGCCTCATAAATGACAGAAAGGATTCCATATCTACGGAAAGCTCTTTCAATTCAGTGTTATTCAGTTTATCCAGACGGCTTAAATAGTTCATCCTCGGAATACTTCTCACAAGCATATCCCATTTAAGGTGATTGAAGAATTCTTCCGACAGGCCGGGGATTATAATCTGATAGGAGTTAAATCCAAGGAAAGACACATCTCTTACAAAAATATTATATCCCATATTTCTGACAAGATCTTTGACTGAATTAAATCTTTCCGTCTGATTTGAACATTTCACAGATGGGAAACCTTTAAATTCATAGGAAAATTCATTATCAAAAATCCTATGGGAACAATGACCGTAGCCCCTTGTAGTGTACCAGAGATAAAGTCTTTCATATTCTTCTTTATCAAAAACAGGTACTGTATTTATGGGTGCAAGAAGGTCATCATAAAATATTCTGCGACCCTGGAAAAATTCCGTAAGACATCTTTCAAGAGCGATAGCCATATCAGGGTCAGAACCAAACTTGAAGGCATATTTATTTTTATCCTTGAATATAACTACTGTGCCTATAACAGGGAAACCAAGACCGAGAGAACAGTCTTTCACTATAATCTTATAAAATCCCGTATCTTCAAGCATTTTAATTAAATTATACTGATATGGCGCATGTTCTTTAAAATATTCATGAGGAATGGTAGGAGGAGTAAGTTCACGAAAATAAATCTCTGCCTGAACATGACGCTCAAATATTTCACACATACCCTGGGTAAGAGCTTCATAAGGAGTATTTCCTCCGCACATGCCGTTTGTGCTGTAGATATACCAGAAAAAACGATAAGGAAGATATTCCAGTTTATCTTCATTCACATTATAATAAGGAATAAAAGGGAATTCCCTGTTTTTATCTGCCATATATTCCCTGTACTTATCCCACAGATCACCGGTAGAGCAGTTATATACATAGAGGTGACCTTTCTTAAAATCCTCAGGCAGTGGCGGATACTGACTCGACGGAAGTAATTTCTCATAAACATCATAAATAAATCCGAATTTTTTCATAGCATCAGGGCTGATTTCATAGGGACTGACAAGAACCTGGTTCTGTAACCTTTCCAGCAGTTCTGCAAGGCCGCTTGCAAGGGATAACTCCTCTGTAATACCTTTTCCGTTAACACCTACAGGTGTATCATTTATACCTACCCTGCAGGAATATAAAGAATTAAGAGCATTACCTGCCGTCTGTTTACAGGCAATAATCCTGTTCTCTTCCAGAATATCCTTTAATTTTTTTATTGTCTCTTCCGGATTAAGTTCTTTATAATGTTTAATCATAGGACCTCCTTAGAATCGTGACGCGTGACGCGAAAATGATAAAATTTCATATAAATCTCTAAAATCATTGCCCCGTAGCATTTAAAGCTTTTTCAAGACCATCTTTTGCCACTTTATCCTCCGGATTAATGGCAAGTGCTTTATTGAAAGAAGTGACTGCATCTTTATATTTTTTCTGATAATACAAGGCCGTACCTTTATCACTCCATGCAACACCATAGGCAGGATCAAGCTGAATTGCCCTGTCAAAACATTTTATTGCTTCATCATATTTCTTCTGATTGAGTAAAATATAGCCTTTATTATCCCATATTATACCTTTACTGGGATCAATTTCAAGGGATCTGTTATAACATTTAAGGGCTTCATCGTATTTTTTCTGACTGTCCAGAACCAGTCCTTTGTCATTCCAGGTAAGGGCATCAGCCGGAGAAAGCTCCAGCGATCTGTCGAAACATTTTATTGATTCATTATATTTTCCCATCTGTGACAGAGCATATCCTTTATAACGCCACGTAATGGCATTATTACTGTCAACCTTTAATGCTTCATCATAAGCAGTGACAGCTTCATTATATTTATCCAGTTTTGACAGAGCATAACCTTTAGCGCTCAGAACAAAACCGTTTTTCGCCTGAATTTCCAGAGATTTATTATAACACATCAGAGCATAATCGTATCTTTTCTGGGAACTTAAAGAAAAACCTTTATTGTACCAAGTAATGGCATTAAGAGTATCGTATTCAAGAGACTTATCAAAACATTTTATAGCATCATCGTGATTGCCCTTTGAAGACAGAACAAGTCCCTTTTCATTCCATGTTGCAGGCTGATTCGGCTCAAGGGACAGAGATTTATCGAAACATTTTATTGCTTCATCATAATTATTTTTACTATATAATGCTTTTCCCTTATTATACCAGGCAGTTTCCAGTTTTTGATTCAATTTCAATGCTTCATCATAACGTTTAATAGCTTCATCATATTTTCCCTCTCTGGCTAAATCCAATCCCTGATTATTCAAAGCTATAGCTCTTTTTTCTTCATTGCATGAAATATTTAACGATAAAATTATGGAAATAATTAACATAGATACAAGTGTTTTAAGCTTCATACAAAAACCTCCTGAAAAAATTAATTACTGACCTGAACATAATTATTTTCATCTTCCCTTTATGTCCACCTCAGTAATCATGAAATATCATATCTATTGCATTGCAGATTTTGTGCCATTTCCAAGAACAAGTTTTCTGGCAGCATCTGTTACTGCTCCAATTTTTACAGCATAGCTTGTTTTCCTGGCAATATCTTCATCTGTCACTATATGAATGTCTAAAAGTCCGTCTGTTTTATAACCGGTACGTAAAAAATTCAATTCGCTCAAACAGTAACTCCAGCCATTAAGCCATGCAAGAAGTTCCCTTTTCTGTTCTTCCGAGCCATTAAAATGAATCAGAAGATCAATATCACTACCGGGGCCGGCCATAGCATTTTTTGCACTGCCAAAAACATAGATAGCTCTGACAGAGAATTTAGAAGGATCCAGGTTTGCAGCTATACGTTCTGCCATATAAAGACGCCAGCGCCAGTAATCCTCACTCTGCTGTTCTACATATTCTTTTGTTTCTTCGCTTACATCCCCGATAGATTTCGGCTTACTCAACATACCAAGAGCTTCATCCAGCTCTGCATTCATAAAAATTTTTAATACCATGCCATCTGTGCTTTTCGGAACATCAATTACATGGACTGTATGAGAAAGAAAGGAATACTCCGGTAAAATATCGGGAAGAATATTATGAGAGTTCTTTAAAAATCTTTCATTAAATATTATACCTTCATCATCAGGATAAAGGGGCAGATAACGTATAGACGATTCCACAAGATCCTGAAAAAAATGAGTGCCAAAAGAAAGATCGGGAAGATAATTCCCCTTTTTTCTGGCTATTTCAATTAATACAGACGTATTATTTATATCGGAATAAGTAACATTCACGCCCAGTTTAATATCTCCCCTGCTTCCCCATCTTCCCGGGCCCATAAGTATAAACTGCCTTTTAGGCAACAGTTTATTCAATTTACCTACAGCAATAGCCACAGAATTCAAATCATTCAGATTGGAAAGTTTATTATAATTCTGTGGATCCACATAGACTATATGAGTAATATCAGGGACTTTGCCATTGGACACATAACGTTTTGCAGAAAATACAATCTTCTCTTCAGGAATATCTTTCGGTATTGCTGTAGCTACGGCACCTTCTCCAAAGCTCTGAGGCCTGCACTGAAGAAGATAAAAATCTTTACCGTCAGAAGCAAACTCTATATCTACAGGAGTATCGAGTTTTTCCTTGAGTAAATCAAGAATAGTTTTTACCTGTCTGACAAAATGTGTATTATTAATCAAACCTTCAAATGTAACGAGAAGATCATGTTCTTCTAAGTCTATTTCGAATCCCATAGGAATTCTCAAATGATTATCTTCATAAATAGAAAAAACCTGATTTATTGCAGGATAATCATTGCCACATTCTTTTAAAAGACGTTTTATCTCAATTGTTTCAAATTTCTTCGTTTCCAGATTTATAACATCAATCTTTTTGGGAGCATAACGAACAGTTTCCTCTACAGACACATTTACTTTAAGTCCCGGTTGGCCGGGAGCAATAAGCTTTGGATAATCATCACTGACTCTGTCTACTGCTCTTGTGCCCAGCCCCGGTACAAGCCTTATGAGTCCATCGTCTCTCTTGATACGGGGAGACCATCGAAATTCATTATTACTGAAAGCAACACCTGCAAAAGCTGGAAGAAAATATTTTCCGATCTTCGTACCTACAACTTCCTGTATCATTATTCCCATTTCTTCATAAAAATCAAGAAGTCCCCTTTCAGCACGGTATTCTATAGGATCGGGGCCGAGTGTTGAAGCATATACTTCTTCAATGGCATCCATAATGGCTTCAAGTCGTTCTTTTTTATTTCCCTGGTTTGCAATAAATAAACTCTTGTATTTGCCGGAAAAAGCTGTCCCCATCCTGTCTTCAAGAAGGCTTGAACTTCTTACTATAAGAGGCCTGTCTTCAAAGTCATCCAGTGCCATAGAAAGACCTTTAACTATTTCAGGGGATAAATGAGAATTCTTAAAAACCTGTATAATATGTGGATATTCCTGACGTACCTGATCTATTTCCTTATATTTCTGTTCTACTACATCTTCAAGGTTGTTATAACGGAAAAAACTCAACAGTCCGTCAGAAGTTATATACCATGTTTTAGGACTTTTCAAATTTTTAAATAATTCCTTATGTTCTGTGGTTTTCTTAATAACCTTCATTGCAAGAAAAAGTCCTGCACTTTTACCACCCAGTTTGCCATGTCCTTTTAGAGGTAATATTATCCTTTGAAAAAGTTCATAAAAATCATCTATATTTATATAATTTTTTGCAACATTAATAAATTGAAGCTGATCAGTAAAAAAACGACGTATCAAAGATACGCGAAGACCTTTCTCCACGAAAGGGGGAATATCCAGATCATCCATGCTGAGTTGCTTGTAACGTCTTATAGCATCTGCAATCTCGGTAATAAGAGAATCTGGATTTTCAAGGGTATTAACCAGGAAACTTGACTTATCCTCTTTAATCCATTTTTGAATACAGAAGAGTATCTCCTCATCACCGAGCGATTGTTCTGCAATATCAAAGGTTTTATCTGTCAGTTCTCTTGCATTTGAAATGACTTTTTTCTGTACAGGTCGATTTTCATCCAGTTCTTCTCCCAGGTCTATGGAAATATTCTGAAGCAGTAAGCAGGCCTGATTTATGCCACTCCGACAGAGATAATTCATCATCTTTCTTGTAATACTCATAAGTAGATTCTGATCTGTGCTGCTCAGGAGTTCCAGTATAACCTTCCACTCAGCCTTCCTGTTTTCCAGAATATCCTTTTTTATTCTTTCCATCTCTGAAAGAGATTGTTCAAGGCGCCTCTGCATGATAAAATGAGATAGTCGTTCCGAAATAGTATTTAATAACTTGCGCTCTTCTTTAAGAAAAGGGCCTTCGTCCTCTCCGGGCATTTCCTTTACATAATAAACCTCTATAGCTCCTACAGATTTACCCTGACATATAATATATGCTTTCTGAACCCATGGCGTTTCTTTAAAATCAGGTAAAGAATAATAAACCTGCTCATAAGAGATTCTCACCTGACACAGATCAGGATATTGCCAGCCATGAGGCATAACTTTTATTATAGAGTTAAAAATCTCTTTTATGTTTAAACCCGGCCTGGTGAGCAATTCCTCTATCTGGTAAAGACATGTCAATTCTTTAAATCTTTCCTGAAGCTCAATTATCATTTTATTTACAGGTTTATCTCCGTCAGTCATAAAAAATCTCCCTTCACTCACATTTAATTTCCACCTTCACTTCGATACCAGTCATAAAGTTTTTTAGACTCAGATTGTTCATAAGGGGTTCTTTTCTCATTCCATTCCAGTTTCCATGCCATATCTATATAATATTTTGCATCTGCGGTGTCCTTTAAAGCGAGATAACAACTTGCCATCCAGATATAATTCATATAATAATTCTGATCCAGTGACAGAAGATAATTACATTCTGCAATAGCCTCACTGTATCTCCTCTCATTATAAAGGGGAACTACTTTATTATTAATCGCATTATCACAGTAAGTCCTGTTGGATGTTTTATAATCTACCTGTGCAGTAGCTGTATGAGAAGGAACATATCCTGTAGTTACTCCCGGTGTTTTATATTTTACCGGCCGCCTGGTAGGTATTCTTGTTGGCACAGCAGTTGGAATAACAGGAGTTTCAATATATACAGGCTGTGTCGGTATAACATTTAATGATGTCGGTTTTACTTCTGCTACAGGTGTTCTGGTAGGCTCTTTTACAGGTTCAGGAGAAGGAGTACTTTTGTTAACAGGTGTATTTATTGCCACTACAACAGGGGTAATGACAGGAGTGGAAGGGATAGCAGTAGGAGTGGCAGAAACAGTACGATTATGAGGTAATTTCAGGGCATAAATAACGCCGAATACACCCAGTATAAAAACAGTAATTATGACAAGAGATAAATATATTACATGGGAAACTTTCAGAGAAATAGAAAGAAATCCCGTATCAGATGGTTTTTCGCTCCTGCCTGCTTTATCTTCTTCTCCATGAGTTTCTTCGCTGTCCTGTCCATTCTCTACTTCTTTTCCGACCGACTCATCAGCAACAGGTTCGTCCCGGGAAATATCGCTTTTATCCTCCGTTACAGCTTCGGAAAGAACTGTTTCAAGCATAGAAGGAATATCAGCAGATGGAGTAGAAAGCACCTTTTCCATCATAGAAGGGATTTTATCAGATTCTCCGGGAAATGCTCTGTCACCTGTATATGTTTTATCTTTCCTGTATATTTCTTCTCCAGTATCTATCATTTTTTTCGTTTTACCATAACCGCAGAACGGACATACCATGTCACCACCAATTACTTCACCACAGCTTTTACAGTGTTTCTTATCAGAATAGGTTTCTTCTATTACCGGCATAACAGGTCCCACTGATATGGCTTTATCAAAATCACCTTCTGAGAGGTCATCAGGAGGTTTCCTCATATCATATCCGCAGAAAATACATGTTTCTTTTCCCGCTTCAAGCTCTTCTCCACATTTAGAACAGTATTGAGCAGAGGAAAATTTCTTTTCCCTTCTTTCAACATCTTTTAATTTTTTTGTTTTTCCATAGCCGCAGAAAGGACATATTAATTTTCCTGCTCCTACGGGATTACCGCATTTATCACAGAGCTGCGACTCCTGACTTTTATCAGGTTCCACTCCATTCTCTTTCTGGGAACAATAATTACAACTATTTTCCCAAGAAGATATTTCTTTACCACAGGTCGGACAGTATTTGCCGGAAGATAGATCTTCTGACCTGGAACGAATATTGACTATTCTCTTTATCTCACATACTGCACAGTATTTTTTATTTTGTGGTGCAGGCTTATTACAGGTCAGACAGGTGTTAGTTAATTTATTTGTTTCCTTATGTTCATCAATATTAACGGTCTTCTTCTCATAACCGCAGTAAGAACAGAATTTCTTACCTTCTATAATTATCTTACCACACTGAGGACAGTATTCCTGTGGTTTATTTTTTTCAAAAGGCATTTTATAACCTTTCTATCTGCCAGGGGGTTGTAAAAAATAATCATATCATATTTAGAATCGTGACGCGTAACGGGCGACGCGTGACACGAGGACAATAAACATAATCTGACAGAGTTATTTTCTTACAGTCCCTGAGAATTTATTTTATACAATTATAACAAAAAATTCCTTTTCTGTATATATTCCCGGCCCATCTTAATAGTGAATAGTTATAAGTAGTGAATAATGACCTCGTAATGCGTAAAGCGTAATAAAAATGCAATATGTGATGGGCAGGAATTAACTTGACATTGTCACATTAATTTTTTTATTAAAAACTAAAGTTTTTAATAAA
>DAIOEN010000096.1:0-2465 GCA_036746235.1 Vulcanimicrobiota bacterium
AAATACACCGGTACATATCAAAAATCAAATCAGGGTAACGGTACTATTGTGAGCGGCATATATTTCCCGGCAGTCCCTATTGACGACTATTCCAGTACTGTTTCTGTAAGCCAGACTGTGTTTGATACATTCAAGGGACTTTACCAGTACAAACAATATAAAGCTCAGATAGAACAGTATGAATATGCTCTCAAAGAATCTTCCAACAATCTTGCTCTTACAATAGCACAGGATTATTTCAATGCTGCAAAGGCGAAAGACATATTGAATTTCAGAGAAACCCTTCTTGACAATTCACTCAAATACCTGGATAAGGCAAATGAAAATTTTCAGGTCGGTCTTTCGCCTAAATCAGATGTATTTACGGCGGAAGTCAATGTAACCCAGGCAAAAGTTGATCTTCTGACTGCTCAAAATGATATAAAAAATAAAATGGCTCAACTTAAAATCGACACAGGTCTGCCTGTGGATAAAAATATAGATATTGCAGAAGAAATTTATGAATTGAAAAAGAAATCTTCAATGGAACAGGCATTATCTGATGCCATTGAACAGAGGCCTGAGATAAAAAAATACAATGCCCAGATAGAATACCAGGACAGAGTAATAACAGGAGCAAAACTTCAGAGATTACCCAATGTAACACTGGCCGTAAGTTATAATTATGGAACCGACTCATATCTCAGTCCTGATAAATATTATTCTGTTTATGGCCAGGTAAACTTCCCTATTTTTGATGGATTCAATACTAAAGCACAGGTCGAAAGTGCGGAAGCTACAAGAGCCCAGTATGAGTCAGATAAAGAAAAACAGAAAAGAACAATAATTTCCGATGTAACAACTGCTTACAATGATCTCGAAACAAATATGGCAAAAATAGAACTGAATAAAATACAGGTAGAACAGGCAAAATTTAACATGGAACTTGCAGAAGGAAAATATACGAGCGGAGTGGGCTCATTTCAGGATATACTGAACAGGCAGGACGACTACAGTAAAGCTGTGATTAATTTAATAACTGCCAGATATGATTATCAGATAAGTCTCGCCAAATTCAAAAAAGCCACAGGAGAGGAACTGCCATGAAGAAATATAGAAACTTTATAATCATAATAATACTAATAATAATCGGGTTATGTGCTTTTTCTAAGTACAACAGTATGCAAAAACAAAAAGAAGCCATGAAAAACTGGAAAACAGTTAAAGTAAAAAAAGACACTATGGAAGTTATTGTGAATACTACAGGCACTATTAAAGCATCTACTCAGATAGACATAAAATCGGAAATATCAGGGAAAATCATCACATTACCCTATAAAAGAGGGGATAGCGTTTCAAAAGGAACTATAATTGCCATAATTGATGACCAACAGCAAAAACAGTCTTACCTGCAATCAGATGCAGCATATAAAAGCAGTATTGCTCTCCTGGAAAAAGCGGAACTCGATAGAAATTATACGGCAGATAATAACGGTGTAACAATAGAAACAAAAAGAATTGCTCTGGAAAAAGCAAAATTAACTTACAATCAGTCAATTCAGCAGATTGAAGAAGCGAAAAAACTGGGACAGGCTCAAATAGAACAATATAAAACAGCACTGGAACAACAGCAAAAAAATCTGGACAAAACCCTTGCAGGTTCAAGGAAACAGGATATAGCACAGAAACTGGCAACAGTACAGTCCAGAGAAGCAGATATGAACTATAAAAGTATACAATTTGAAAGGCAGAAAACCCTTTATGAAAAATACTATGTAGCCAAAAAAGATGTAGACAGCGCGGAAAATGACTACCTTCAGGCAAAAGCTGCCTATGAAAGCGCAAAAGAAGACTATGATAAAACTGTAGAAGGAAGCTGGGAAGAAGATATCGCTATTGCAAGGGTCCAGGTAGAAAAAGCAAAGAAAGATCTTCAGACTCAAATAGACCAGACAAAAAATAATATTGCAGATAAAGAAAGAGCAGTTGATACTGCGATGAAAGACTTAAAAACAGCAGAGGCCAATCTGCAACTGGAGATTGTTAACAATCAGCAGGTAGGTATGAAAGGAGCGGATATTAAAAACTCGGAAGCAAATTTAAGTAAAGCAGAAGCCCAGAGAAAACAGGATTTTGATAATCTGTCAAAGACAAAAATACCTTCTCCTGTAAACGGCATAATTATTAATAGACCTGTAAACGTAGGAGATGTAGTGGCCTCACAGGTCTCAACTGCAGGAGGCACTGTGCTGATGACTATTGCAGATCTCGGTGAAATTTACGCTGAAGCAAATATAGATGAAGCAGATGTAGGAAAGATAAGGAAAAATCAGACTGTAACAATACATGCTGCGGCATATAAACAGATCAATATCAAAGGACTTATAACCGATGTGGCACCACAGGCAGTTCAGGTTCAGCAGATACCGACATTCAATACAAAAATCAAAGTATTACTTGATAAAATTGCAGAAAAAGAATTACCT
>DAIOEN010000096.1:2565-26340 GCA_036746235.1 Vulcanimicrobiota bacterium
ATTCAATACAAAAATCAAAGTATTACTTGATAAAATTGCAGAAAAAGAATTACCTGCCGGGAAAACCCGTTATGAATTACTATATCCGGGCATGAGTGTCGACGCAGACATCTATGTAGATACAAGAAAAGATGTTCTCCAGATACCGGTACAGGCAGTCTGGAAGAAAGATGATAAAAATTATGTAACCCTTGTATCGGAAAAGAAAACCCTCACAGATGTAGAGGTTACAACAGGTATAAGTGATGATGTAATGATAGAAATACTGACAGGTGTTTCAGAAGGGAATGAAATAAAACTGCCTGATTAAGAGAATCGTAATGCGTAACGGGAGGGAAAGCCTCTTATTGAGTGAATAGTGAGTTAATAAAACCTGTTCACCAATCACTATTCACTCAATTCTGGAGCGGTACCATGAGTCAGAAAAAACAGGAAGGAGAAACTATATGCCACAGACAGGTATTTTCCGGGAGAAAGCTCTGGCCAAACTCTCATCGCCGGAACAGTTAGATCAACTCATAATCATTACAGACAGAAAAGGGTGGATAGCACTTTTAGCTACAGGGCTCATAGTGATTTCATCTCTCATATGGGCATTTACCGCCCATCTTCCTGTAATAATAAGCGGTTCAGGAATCCTTGTTGCACAGGGAGGACTTCATGAACTGGTTGCTATGAATGACGGTATAGTAAAAGACGTAAAGGTAAAATTAAATGATATTGTAGAAGCAAATCAGGTAATTGCCAGAGTGGTAAATCCGGAAAGGGAATATAAACTTATCTTTGCAAGAGAGGCTCTGGAAGAATATAAAAAAGAATCAGGGGAAAAAAATACTGAAAAGATAAAAGAGCTGGAAAGAAACATAAAAGAACTTGAAAAAGAAATAGCTTTCTACTCGGAGATAAAGAGTCCTGCAAAAGGCATTATAACAAGCCTGAGAGTGGATAATAACGATTACGTACAAAAAGGAACAATAGTAATAACAATGGAAAATGAAAATGTCCCTCTTGAGGCCGTCATATTTATATCAGATAATGATGCAAAGACAATTCAGTTAGGAATGGACGTTCAGGTTTCTCCTTCTACGGTAAAAAAGGAAGATTTTGGCTTCATAAGGGGAAAAATAACCTATATAAGTCATTATCCAAGCACCAAAAAACGTATTTCAACTATTCTGGATAATGACCAGCTTACTGACTATTTTATGGGCAGAACTATGGCTACTTTTGTGGCCAGGATATCACTGCAGAGTAACCCCCTCAGTAAAAGCGGTTATCAGTGGTCATCAAAAAAAGAACCGGATTTAAAAATAACCAGCGGCACTCTATGCGATGCATCGATTATAATAAAACAGATAAGCCCCATATCTATAGCTTTTCCATATATTAAGTAATCCGGAGATTATATTCTATGAAAAAAAGAGTAAAAACACCTACAGTACTTCAGATGGAAGCAGTAGAATGCGGTGCTGCATCCCTTGCCATCATACTGGCTTATTACGGCAGAATAGTTCCACTTGAACAATTACGAATAGACTGCGGTATATCCAGAGACGGAAGCAAAGCTTCCAACGTATTGAAAGCAGCCAGAACCTACGGATTTACAGCAAAAGGTTACAGATATGAAACAGAAGAACTCATGGACATAGAACTTCCTGTAATAGTCTTCTGGAATTTCAGTCATTTTCTTGTTGTAGAAGGTTTCGGGAAAAACTGTGTATATTTAAACGATCCGGCTGCAGGGCCAAGAAAAGTTTCCTTACATGAATTCAATGAAGCCTATACAGGCGTTGTTCTTACCTTTGAACCGGGGCCTGATTTTAAAAAAGGAGGGGCCAGAAGAAGTCTTTATAAAGGATTAAGGGAAAGACTGAAAGGTTCTGAAACAGGTCTTCTGTACGCTGTAATTACCGGACTTGCTCTCGTGTTACCCGGTATGGTTATACCAATATTTACGAAAATGTTCATCGATAATATTCTTGTAAACAGGATGGATTACTTTATCGGGCCACTGATTACAGGGATGATTATCACAGGGTTTGTCAGGGCAGTACTTACATGGTTTCAACAATATTATCTGCTCAGGATGGAAACAAAACTTTCCCTTAGTACTTCAAGCAAGTTCTTCTGGCATATACTCCGTGTACCGGTCGAATTTTTCACACAGCGTTTTGCCGGTGATATAAGTTCAAGGGTTGCCATAAACGATAAATTTGCCCAGTTACTTTCAAAACAACTGGCCACAAATATACTTAATTTTATCATGATTCTCTTTTATCTGATACTGCTTTTCAGATACAATGTGTTGCTTACAATCATAGGAATAATCATTGCTTTACTGAATATTGTATTTCTGCAGCTTATATCCAGACAGAGAAAAGATGGAAATCTAAAACTCCTTCAGGAAAGAGGAAAACTTCTCGGCACATCGATTTCAGGACTCACTATGATTGAAACTCTTAAAGCAAGCGGCACTGAAGCTGATTTTTATACAAGATGGTCAGGATATCTTACAAAATTAACAAACACAGAACAGAAGGTAAATGTATATACACAGTTTCTCTCTGTCATACCGACATTTCTTACTTCTCTTAATACACTGGCAATTCTCGGTATAGGAGGTATGTGTGTTATAAATGGTCAGATGACAGTCGGAGCCCTCGTAGCATATCAGAGTTTAATGGGATTTTTCATGGACCCTGTCAACAAGCTGGTAAACCTCGGCTCCACACTTCAGGAAGTAGAAGGAGATATGACCAGAGTTGATGATGTATTGAGTTACAGGACTGATCCCGGCATAAGTGAAAAGGTAAAGGTTGACACAAAAGAAGATATAGCAAGAAAACTTGGTGGTAAAGTAGAATTAAAGGATGTAACCTTTGGCTACAGTCCTCTTGAACCTGCATTAATCGAAAATTTCAGTCTTAATATGAAGCCCGGTTCAAGAGTGGCCCTTGTAGGTACATCAGGAAGCGGAAAATCAACTATAAGCAGATTGATTACAGGGCTCTATCAACCATGGACAGGAGAAATTTTCTTTGATGGAAAAGCCGTAAAAGAAATACCAAGAAAAGTTATAACTAACAGTATTTCAATGGTTGACCAGAGTATTATGCTATATGAAGGAACAATAAAAGAAAATATTACCATGTGGGATAATATGATGAATGAAACAAATATAGTACAGGCAGCAAAAGATGCTTCGATTCACGATGAAATAACGGCGAGAGAAGCAGGTTATGACAGTATGATAGAAGAAGGAGGAAGAAATTTCAGCGGAGGTCAGGCTCAGAGACTTGAAATAGCCAGAGCTCTTGCATCAAATCCTACTGTAATGGTACTTGATGAAGCCACAAGCGCTCTTGATCCTGTTACGGAAGAAAATATAGACAAAGCTCTGAGGAGAAGAGGATGTACCTGTATCATAATAGCACACAGGCTGAGTACCATAAGAGATTGTGATGAGATTATAGTGCTGGAAAAAGGCAAAGTAGTGCAGAGAGGGACTCATGAACAACTAAAAGACATTGAAGGGCCTTATCATAAGCTTATTAAAATGTATTAGAGCAGTGACCAGTGACCAGTGACCAGTGACCAGTGACCAGTGACCAGTGAGCAGTAGGGGCGTTTAAGTATACACGCATCACGCATCACGCATCACACATCACGATTAAAGGAGTTATAATGGACAACACAGATATAACAGGTAAAGATGAATTAATAGAACTTGGCGGAAACAATCCATTCCTCATAGATGATCCGTCTCATGCCTGGATTGTCAGGGAAAACAGGGTTAATATTTACTCAGTTTATCTTAAAGACAGAGAAATTACCGGCACAAGAAATTATATCTGTACAGTAGAAAAAGACGGAGTGTTTTTTGGTTTTCAACCGGTGGAAGATTTTGGTATTCTTGCAGTAGGAGAATCAGGTACAAAGGTTTTAAAGATTAACATAGATGACTGTAAAAAGGATTTACTGGCTGTTTATGTTGATATATGGATGGAAACTCTGTCAAAGGGACTTATCTATCTAAAACAGGTACAGAAAAAGTTTAAATTACTTGTTCCCGATGAAGAAATAGAAGTAAAGAAAGGGGAAAATATCTTATCTTTTGACAGGGTTTTATGGGCTAAAAGCCTGAAAGGTTCTTTTTCCATACGTGGATTGAGTGATTTACCTCATGTAAAAGCGGAACAATTATTCCCTGTTACCAAAAACATATGGTGGCACGCTGAAGAGGATTCCATATTAAAGACATTTACTACGGAAAATAAGGTTTTAGAAGACAGAGCGCTCAAGTTTCTTCAGAAATTTCACAGTAATGTAATAGAATTTCTGAAAATAAGACTCGTTGAAAAAAAGATAGACGAAAGAGAAGAACTTGAAAAAAAAGAAGCAAGTGAGGTTTTATTTTTCACAGAAGCAGTATCAGGACTTGCTTCAATTATGAAATCCGGAAAAAGTGATTATGGAACCAGAGAAGGAGAAGACAGTCTTTTAACTGTCTGTAAAATAATAGGAGAAAAAGAAGGTATAAAGTTTCAAAAACCTTTATTTTCTCAGGAAAATAAAAAATTGATAGATCCTTTAACTGCTATTGCCAAATCATCAAAAGTAAGATACAGAAGTGTCTGTCTCCATGACAGATGGTGGCATGATGAAAGCGGATCGTTTCTCAGTTTTTTAAAGGATAGTAATAATCCTGTAGCAATTCTGCATCTATCTTCCAATACATATGAAATGATAGATCCGAAAAATAATACAAAAGAAAAAGTAACAAAAGAAGTAGCAGAAAAGCTCATACCTTTTGGTTATATGTTTTACAGGCCTTTCCCTGCCAGAGCCATAAAACCTGTTGAAGTTATAAAATTCGGCTTTCAGTGGGCGATGAGTGACTTTGAAGTTTTTCTTCTCACAAGTATTGCAGTAGGACTTTTAGGACTCATAGTTCCGTTTACGACGGGTCTTCTATTCAGTTATGTCATTCCCGATGCGGCATATAATCAGCTTGTACAGATTATTCTCGGAATTTTCATCGGTTCCGTTTCTGTTACACTATTTCAGATACTGCAGAGTATCTGCCTTATTCGTATAGAAACAAAGATGAAAATACCGATACAGGCTGCCATATGGGATAGAATACTTTCACTGCCATGTTCATTTTTCAGACAGTTCTCTTCAGGAGATCTTGCATCAAGATCGCTTGGAATAGATTATATATCAGGTCAGTTGTTCAGCGGTCTTGCCCTTCCGTCACTTCTCGGGGCTATTTATGCTCTCTTTAACTTTATTCTCCTCTTTTATTATGACAGCAGACTTTCTATTGTTGCAACAATAATTTCCATTATTCTGATTATAATCATAGTTCTTACAAGTTATCAACAGATTAATTATCAGAGAGAACTCCAGAAAATAAGCGGAAAACTATCAGGTTTTGTATTTCAGTTAATAAACGGCATATCAAAACTAAGGGTATCAGGTGCTCATACACTGGCATTCACAAAATGGGCGGAATATTTCAGTCAGCAGAAAAAATATTCTTTTAAAATAGGACTTATTCAGAACTTTCTTGCAACAGTTAATTCTATAGTACCGCTCGTTACAGGGATAGCTCTGTTTTCTTTTGTAATATATGAGTCATCAAATCGCGCTGGAGGTTCTACGTTATCAACAGGCAGCTTTATAGCTTTCAACGCAGCTTTTACCGCTTTTATATCGGCAATGATGCAGCTTGGTTTATCTATAGCTTTACTTGTAAACATAGTTCCTATATTTGAAAGAATAAAACCTATATTTGAAACTCCTCCCGAGATAGATGAGAATAAACTGGAAGCAGGTGAATTAACAGGCAAGCTTGACGTTCATCATTTAACCTTTAAATATAAAAAAGACGGCCCCGATATATTAAAAGATCTATCCTTTCATGTAGCTCCCGGTGAATTCATAGCTTTCGTAGGACCTTCCGGCGCAGGTAAATCAACTATTTTAAGGCTTCTTCTTGGTTTTGAAAAACCTCTCGAAGGTTCTATTTATTATGATGAACAGAATCTTGCAGGTCTGGACCTTGCCTCGGTGAGGAGCCAGATAGGCGTTGTTATTCAGAACAGTAAAGTAATGGCAGGAGAAATTTATTATAATATTATCGGTTCATCACTTCTTACAATGGACGATGCCTGGGAAGCGGCAAGACTTGCAGGTATTGAAGATGATATTAAAGCCATGCCCATGGGTATGCATACAATGGTTTCAGAAGGAGGAGAAACCTTCTCGGGAGGCCAGAAACAGAGACTTCTTATTGCAAGAGCCATAGCAAGAAAACCCAAGATAATAATATTTGATGAAGCTACAAGTGCTCTCGATAATACCACACAGGCCATTGTTACTGAAAGCCTCAATAAATTAAATGCCACAAGGATTGTTATTGCCCACAGGTTAAGCACCATAATAAATGCAGATAGAATTTATGTGGTAAAAGAAGGAAATATAGTACAGACAGGTAAATACGAAGACCTTATAAATGTAGAAGGCCCCTTCAGGGATCTGGCGAAAAGACAGCTTTCGTAACCCTGAATACTGGTATATGTTCCGAAATCAGGGAAGCACCCTGGCATTGCCTGCCTGGCGCTCCTCCGAAAAAAATCTAAACTGGAACAGGCATATTTGTGAGAGCTTGCATCATGCCACTTTATATTATAGTTCAATTAAATACACCTGTACTGCCGTGATATTTTTTTCTCCAGAGCACCAGGCAGGCAATGCACTTATAGACTTTTTTCTGGATTTACTATAGAAGGAACCTTCAAGTATCTGACGAAAAAGCATCTTTCTTAATAGAATTTGGTGGATTTTACAAATTTTAACATTTCTTTACAATCTTTTACATCTTTTTTTATTTTATAAAAGGAAAAGTTACATTCAATGTTGAATTTTATGTCAGGAAATTACTACAGGACAAGTCAGAAAATTTTAATTTCCTAAAAAAACGTTAAGGAGAGGAGAAAGGTAAAATTATGAAACATGCAGACAAACACAATGCATTGATCCAGAAACTCTGGAAGGACGCAAAATTTAAAGAGGAATTTCTGAAAGATCCCAAAAAACATCTCGGAGAAGCATTTGGAGCAAAAATACCTGCCGATATGGCAGTTGAGGTTTTACAGGAAACAAAAGGAAAACATTATTTCGTTATACCGGTAAATCCTTCAGATTACGGAAAAAGCCTGAGTGATACTCAATTGGAAGAAGTGGCCGGCGGTACAATGGGTGTAGTCAGTATGATTGCCTTTGCAACCATAGAAGACTGTGGTAAATAGTTTAATCAAATAAACTTACTATACTCTTGCAGAAACTTGAAAAACCTTTGTCCCACAGGGGTGCACGGATCCGTGGGCCCCTGCAAGTGGGAATAGTGTAGAATCTTATATTACTCTGGATTGACTTCCAGAGTAATATTTTTATAATCTGTAATGATAGATAAAAGGAAAGCTCTTATTTTATGAAGATATTATTTGCTTTTGATTTTTCAATGCCTATGTATAATTATAATTATATATTTCCCATTGGATTATTAAGTCTGGCTACAATTTTAAAAGAAAAAGATTATGATGTTGAAATAGTAGACCTTAATTATTTATTTCTGGATAAGATAATAAATTATGATACAGATCCAATGAAAAATCTCGAAACCGTGGCAGGTTATATAACAGGTAAAAATCCTGATATAGTCGGCTTCACAACCACATGCAGTTCTTTTCATAATATTCTGCTTTTATGCCGTCTTATTAAAAATATAAATAATAAGATAAAAACAATCCTTGGAGGCCCTCAATCGGCATATATGCCTGAAAAAATTCTGGAAAACTATGACTGGATTGATTTAATATGTCCGGGAGAAGGTGAAGCTAAAATTTTAGATATAGTAAAAGGCCTGGAAGACAATGATTTAAGCTCTGTTCACGGCATAGTATACAGAAATAACGGCAGAATTTCAAGAAATGCTGAAAGTGATTTAATAAAAGATTTAGACACATTGCCACTCTTAAATTATAATTTAATTCCCTACCCTGACAGATGGGAAATTGCCATGGAAATAACGAGAGGATGTCCTTATAACTGTATCTTCTGTTCAACTGCTGATTTCTGGAAGCATAAATTCAGACGAAAATCTATAGAACGAATATGTAAAGAAATATTGTCCGTAAAAAACTATTCCAGTAAGAAACAGACTCATATTATATTCACAGACGATAATTTTACAACAGATTATAATTTTACAATGAATTTATGCAGGGAACTACAAACACTGAACATAAAATGGAATTGTGATGCCAGGCTTGATACGTTAGATGAAAAACTCATTAAAGAGATGGCTCTGGCAGGGTGTAAATTTATCCTTATAGGAATAGAATCCGCATCGCCTGCGATACAAAAATATATAAATAAACATTTGAATTTAGAAAAACTTATGTATGTTGTTGAACTTATGCAGGAAAACAATATTGAACCAGTGCCGTCATTTATATATGGTTTCCCTTCTGAAACAGAGGAAGATTTAAATATGACATTAAATACGATTTATTCTTTATTTAAACAAAAGGCCTATAGAACTATACTTCATTCCCTCTGTGTACTGACGGGGACACAATTATTTGAAGACCAGAAGGATAATTTAATTTTAAAAGATTTTTATTCCGATATAGCAGATACAGAGAATTTTGAGCTGTCCAGGGACATGATTTCAGGCAATAAAGACTTATTTTCTCATTTTTATATTTTCAAGGATTCCATTGCCAGCAGGTATATTCTTCTGGATAAATTTGTAAATTTTATTCTCAAGCTGCACAGGTTTTTCCCGGAAACGATTACTTCCCTGGCAGGTTTATTTGATGACAATATATTATCTTTCTATAAAGATTTTCTTATTACCGTTCCCGAATTTACAGATTTTTTTAAGAACAGAAATAATTTTAAACTCATAAAAGAACAATCTGCCATAGTAAAACATCTGATTGATTTTCTGACTCTCTATATCAATAAAAAATCATTTAATGATTTCAGTTATGGAATGATCAGCCATAGATTTTGTAATGAAAAAGAAGAACTTGCAAAAGGAGTGAAAAGTGAATAGTGAATAGTAATTACTATCCAATTCTATTCACTATTCACTTTTCACTGTAATTAAAATTTTATGTTAAAAGCTTTAAAGGAGCTAGTATCAAAAACTGTTTTCATAGATGAACGTATAAATGGTTCTTTTATTTTTGAAGGTGACCATGAAGATATCATTGATGATTACATAAATAAGTGGCATGAAGTTGTAGCAAAAGGAGATAGCAAGACCTTTGAAAAACGCCTCTCTCTTGATAATCTGGATTTAAACTCTGTAAGGAACATTTTAGGAACAATTTCTTTTAATGAACATCTGCCGGAATGGACAGAAATATTTGAAGAGATTATCAACAAAGAAGTTTTAGAGAAAAAATATATTACCTGTAACAGTGATGCCCGCGATGCCGTTCCTTTTCAGGAAATTCTTTACCCTTTTGTTTTAATAGCCAGAAAAGAGCTTTTGAAGACAGAAATCACACATTTAGCCAGTGAGGAAAGTTTCAATACTTTTGAGCGTAATCTTCTCCGGTTATTGAGTAATTTATGTGCAGAAACATTGTATTATGAATATATAATATACTGCACCGGCAAACAACCTTCTTACGAACTTTATCTGGATCAGGCCAGAAAGAGAGTAAACCCTGAATATTATAGCAATTTTATAGAAGACTTCTTTAATGATTCTTTTATAAATTTCTTTAGTAAATATCCTGTAATGGCCCGTTTTGTTTCCAGTTGCATAAAACTATGGATAGAAGGAACATGTGAATTTTTCACGAGACTGGAAGAAGATTTACCGGAAATTTCCAGAGTTTTCTGTAAAGGTGAAAAACCGGGAAAAGTTGTCCAGGTAAAGCCAGGTATTTCCGATACACATAACAGAGGCAGGTCTGCAATAGCCATTACCTTTTCTTCCGGATTGAAATTGATCTATAAACCGAAAGATCTTTCTACAGAAATTGTTTATTTTAAAATACTTTCATGGTTTAATGAACATATATCACTGAAGTTTAAAACACTTAAAATAATTAACCGGCTTCATTACGGCTGGGTAGAGTTTGTAGAACACAGGCCATGTAACAATAAGGAAGAAGTGAAGAATTATTACAGGAGAATGGGTCATTTTCTGTGTGTTATATATGTTATGGGAGGCTCTGACTGTCATTGTGAAAATATTATAGCTTCCGGAGAATATCCTGTGTTTGTAGATTTAGAAACACTTATGCAGGCCTATATAGGCTCGGATAATAAAGAATATAAAGATAGAGCCTGTGTGATTGCAGATAATAAATTAACCAGATCTGTTCTTAAAACAGGCCTTTTACCTAACTGGGTAATACAGGAAAACGGCGAAGCCTGTGACATAAGCGGCATATCAGGGCCAAGTATCAGAAGAAATTCTGTTCTCCGGGAAAAAGAAAATCTCTCAGACAGACAAATATTGACAGGAACAGAGAGATTCCGAAATGTCTTTAATTTACCTGTTCTTTCCGGTGAACTTATTATGCCTTTTGAATATATTGACAGTATAGTCAACGGGTTCAGGGAAATATACATGCTTGTTATAGAACACAGAGACTATCTTCTTTCATCTCATAGCATTTTAAATGAATTACAGAGTCAAAAGTTTCGTTTTATATACCGTGGTACAAGGGTTTACAATATGTTGTTCAGAAAACTGCTGAGACCTGTTTTCCTGAAAGACGCTATTTTATTCAGTATTGAACTGGATGTTATTACAAGAGCAATCTTAAAATTTGAACAGAATAAATTATATCCTCTCATAAAATCTGAAATATCCAGTATTGAAAGACTTGATATTCCTGTTTTTACAGGTTATTCGGACAGGAATGATTTAATTCTCCCTGATGGGCATATAATAGAAAATGTGTTCGAAGAACCGGCTTACAGCCGTATTATAACCTGTGTAAAAGGAGCAGGACATGAGGATATGGCATGGCAGATTTCTCTTATAAGGGGAGCATTATACGAAAAGACGAAATCTGTCGAAATATGTCATGGCAACATAGAAACGGGTATGCCTTCTATTGAAGAAGAAGCTTTAAGTCAGGTTCTTTTACTCGCAGAACATCTTGAGAGACTTGCCATATGTTCTGACCCGGGGGAAGCAACATGGATTGGATATGAATATATGCCGGGAGGAGACATATTACAGTTAAGACCGGCAGGTTATAACATGTACAGCGGATGCTGCGGCATTTCACTTTTTCTTGCTGCCCTTGCCAGGGTTACTCATAATAACAGGTTTCACAGACTTGCTTTGTCTGCCGTAGAAGCTACCTGCAGAGACATTAAAGATAAGAGGCTGAAAGACAGAGTTATGGAAAACGGTACAGGAGGACTGGTCGGTCTTGGTTCTATTGTATACAGTCTTGTATCTGTCAGTCAGTTTCTCGGAGCATCGAAACTTATTGAAACGGCAAAAATAGCGTCTTTACTTATAAAAGATCTGATAACATCTGACAATCGTTTTGATATTACAGGCGGTTCAGCAGGAGCTTTACTTGCCTTGCTCAAACTTTATGATCTGATCCATGAGAGGGAAATTCTGGAAATAGCAAGAAAATGCGGAAGCCATCTTCTGGAAAAGAGGGTTAAAAGTTCAACAGGCTACAGGGCATGGAAAACAGCGGGAAATCATTTGCTATCAGGATTTTCTCATGGAGTTTCCGGCATAGCATATGCATTACTTCGCCTTTACAGCTACACGGAAGAGAAAGATTTACTGGAAGCTGCAAAAGAAGCAATATTATATGAAAATACACTCTATTCAAAACATTGCGGTAACTGGTTGGATTTAAGAGAAGCTGAAGATAGGCCTGAAGAAAAAAGATTTAAAAATTCCTGGTGTCATGGTGCACCGGGGATTGGTCTGGGAAGGATTGGAGGGCTATTTGTTCTTGACAGTGAAGAGATAAGGAAAGATATCGATATATCAATAGAGAGAACTATTAAAACATTACTGGACTGCGATTATCTCTGCTGCGGAAATTTCGGACTCGTTGATATTCTGTTAACTGCAGCCATGAAACTTGACAGAAGTGATTTAAAAAAAGAAGCTTTATTGAAAGCATCTCTCATATCGGGGAAAGCAAAAGAGAGGGGTTTTTTCAACACAGGCTATGAGAATGATTTCTGCGCAGGTTTTTTCCAGGGAATCTCCGGAATTGGCTATGAACTTATCCGTTTAAACAATCCGGATATTCCGTCAGTATTATTACTGGAATGAGCAATATTTATAATACTCTGAAAAATGTCTGGAGGAATAAGATATGAAAATATTATTTATAGAGAACTTTCAATATATCCATGGTACCTATAAATATCCCAATATAACCCTGGGATTACTGGGTCTGGCTACAATTTTGAAAGAAAACAATTATGATGTTGAATTGATAAATTTCAATTATTTATTTTTAAATAACCTGATAAATTATGATTTTGATACAGAAAAAAAATTTGAAACTATGGCTGACTATATAATGGATAAAGAGCCTGATATAGTAGGATTCACTGCTCTGTGCAATACCTTCCACAATGTTCTCTTATTATCCAGAATCATTAAAGAGAGGAATAATAAAATCAAAATAATACTCGGAGGACCTCATGCATCACTCGCACCTGAAACTGTATTAAAAGATTACCCGTGGATTGATTTAGTATGCGTGGGAGAAGGTGAAAGAAATATCGTCAGTATAATAAAAGGCCTGAGAAATGACTCTCTCACCTCTGTACCCGGTATTGTATACAGAAATGATTCACAGATTATAAGAACCCATGACAGTGAAATGGTAAAAGATTTAGATTCTTTACCTTTATTAAATTACGATTTAATCCTGTCTTTTAAAGACATAACCTTTGTCGACATAGAGGCAGGGAGAGGCTGTCCTTACAGATGCACTTACTGTGCAACAAATAAATACTGGAAGTATAATTTCAGATTAAAATCTGTAGATCGTATATGTAAAGAGATTTTGGAAGTAAAGAAAATCCTGGGTGATAAAAAGGTTTTCTTTAATTTTATCCAGGATAATCTTACAACAAACTATGATTTTATAATAAATTTATGTGACAGATTACAGGAACTGCATATTCAATGGGGATGTAATGCAAGACTTGATACACTGGATGAAAAACTCATTAAACGAATGGCAGACGCAGGCTGTACCAAGCTTCTTATGGGGCTCGAATCTGCGTCTCCGTCTATGCAGAAACACATTAACAAAAACTTGAACCTTGAATCTGTGGAGACTATTGTTGACCTTCTCAAAAAATATAATATAGACCCACTTATATCATTTATGTACGGCTTTCCGGATGAGACAGAGGAAGATTTACTTCTCACATTAAATATGATTTATTCTATAGTAAAAAAAGGTATTTTTACTCATCTCCATTCCTTATGTGTTTTACCGGGCAGCCAGTTATTTGAACATTATAAAGATAAACTGGTATTAAGAGATTTTTATTCCACTGTCATAGAGGCGTCTGAAACTAAAACCCTGAGCTCTATGAACCTGAACAATAAAGAATTATTTTCTCAATTTTATATACTTGAAGATTCCCTTGCAGATAAATATTTTCTCCTTCCAGGATTTATCAATCACATCTTTATAAGGTTATATCCTTTTTTCCAGGAGACACTTGATCTATTATTGGAGGAATTTGACAATGATTTATTGTCTTTCTATAAAGATTTCCTGAATAATACAGAGCAATTTGCAGCTTTTTTTAAGAATAAAGAACATGAAAAATTTGTAATAAAAAATGGTATCTTAATAAGGAATACTGACCTGGTTGAACATCTGATAAAATTTTTAACAGAATATATAAATAATAAGTCTCCAGGCGATTTCACTTTCAGCATGATTTCTCACAAATTGTGTGAAGAAATAGAAGCTTTCTCCAATAAACAGGATATTAAAGTAAAAGGGAAAGTCTATCCCCAGTGGTTCAGGAAAGATTAAGAGAAATTCAGTCTATACTACTACAGACTGAGACTTTAACAGAGTTCAGTCAAAAATTGAAGGGGGTTTATGTTGATAGCTTTATGTAACCTTACAACAATGTTTTACAGAGAAGGCAATTTTGTGTCTGCAACAAATAATTACAGAGGTGCCTCTCCTTATAATATTTATCTCCTTGCTGCCATTATGGAACAGGAAGGATATGAAATTTCTATAAAAGACTGGACAGGAAAAAAATTTGAACTTCAGGAAATAACAGATGAACTTCTCGGTTTTGACGTAATCATGATGTCAGCTAATTCCTGGAACTGGTATCCCACTGCATGTCTCATAGAAAAGCTCCGCTCTGTAAGAGATGATCAGATATTTGTAGTTGGAGGATTACAGGCAACACTGTTCGGACAAAAAATCATGGAAGAATATCCTGTTGACTATGCAGTAAGAGGAGAGGCAGAAAAGTCTGTAATTCCCCTTCTCAGGCTTATAGAAAAAAAAGGAAAACCACAGGAAGTTCCCGGACTGATATATAAGGAAAATGGAGAAATAAGGTTAAATCCCGTGTCTCCCCTGATGACACCTGAAGAGATGTCTCTTCTTCCTCTTCCTCTCTATGAAAAGCTCCAGGAAAGTGCATACAGTTGCCTTTCCATAGAATCGTCAAGAGGATGTGTCAATCACTGTATCTATTGTTCCGTGCCCTATCAGAGAAGCTGGCGTCCTTTAAGTGCAAAAACCTTTGTTGACCGTATAGAAGCTTATATTCCCTATCTGGGAAAGGTATCGACAGGGAAATTTATCTTTATTGACGACAGTTTCATAATAGATATTAAAAGAGCAAGAGAAATAGCAGCAATCCTGAGGGAAAGACAGATTGACATAAAGGCTCTGTGGAACAGCCATGTAATGGAACTATTTGAGGAAGAAATGCTCACGGAACTCGATCCTTATACAGATTCAATACTTGTCGGGGCAGAATCCTTTCATGAAGAAACCCTGAAAAAAATAGGTAAATATTTTAAACCGGAAGATATTCTGAAAGGTACGGAAATAGCAATAAAAGCCGGTATAGACAAAAAACTGTTATTTTCATTTATTATCGGTTTTCCATGGCAGAATAAAGAAATTATTATAAAAGAAATAGATAAAATTTATTCTCTTGTATCTACAAGCAGCGCCAGTGCCCTTATTAACTGGCTCGTCTTAAATCCCGGTTCCCGCATATGGAATGAATTTTATAACAAAAAGAAAGTACCTCTCCGTAAGTACCACACAATTTATGAAGAATGGAAAGAAGAGGTATTTCCTCTGAGTGCCACAGAAGTGGAGGAAATAAAATCTTATGTAAAATCTTTACAAAATTCCATTACTGGAGGAACATACAGGCTTCAGTACAATGTATTCAGATAAGGGAGTGTGTAAAAACAACAGATGCTTTCAGGTACAATGGGAAAAGAAATTTATTGTCGTGAGTCGTGAAGAGTGAAAAGTGAAAAGTGCAGGATTTATCCGCCATTCACTATTCACTTTTCACCAATTAAGGAGTATTATTATGTTGATAGCTTTATGTAATCTTGCCACTATGCCATATAAAGAAGGTAACTTTGTTCCCGGGAAAAATCCCTTTGCTCACAGAAGTCCCTGTCCTTATAATATTTATCTCCTTGCTGCCATTATGGAACAGGGAGGATATGAAATTTCTATAAAAGACTGGACGGGAAAAGGATGTGAATTTCAGGAACTGGTCGGGGAACTTATCGGTTTTGACGTAATCATGATGTCAAGTAATTCCTGGAACTGGTATCCCACTGCATGTCTCATAGAAAAACTCCGCTCTGTAAGAGATGATCAGATATTTGTAGTTGGAGGATTACAGGCAACACTGTTCGGACAAAAAATCATGGAAGAATATCCTGTTGACTATGCAGTAAGAGGAGAGGCAGAAAAGTCTGTAATTCCCCTTCTCAGGCTTATAGAAAAAAAAGGAAAACCACAGGAAGTTCCCGGACTGGTCTATAAGGAAAATGGCGCAATAAGGTTAAATCCCGTGTCTCCCCTGATGACACCTGAAGAAATGTCACTTCTGCCTCTGGCTCTCTATGAAAAGCTTCAGGAAGGAACTTATAACTGGCTTTCAATAGAAGCCTCAAGAGGATGTGTCAATCACTGCAGCTATTGTTCCACTCCCTATCAGATAAACTGGCGTCCTTTAAGTGCTGAAACTGTAGTTGATCGTATAGAATCTTATATTCCCTATCTGGGAAAGGTATTGACAGGGAAATTTATCTTTATTGATGACAGTTTCATAATAGATGTTAAAAGAGCAAGACAAATAGCACGACTCCTGAGAGAAAGACAGATTGATATAAAGGCCATATGGAACGGTCATGTAACGGAACTATTTGAGGAAGAAATGCTCATAGAACTTAATCCCTATACTGAAGCCATATTCGTAGGTGCAGAATCATGTCATGAAGAAACTCTGAAAAAAATAGGGAAACATTTTAAACCGGAAGATATCATGAAAGGTGCGGAAATAGCCGTTAAAACCGGTACAGATAAAAAACTATTCTTTTCATTTATTATCGGTTTTCCATGGCAGAATAAAGAAATTATTATAAAAGAAATAGATAAAATTTATTCTCTTGTATCTATAACCGGCGCCTGTGCTATTATCAGATGGCTCCTGTTAAATCCCGGTTCCCGCATATGGAATGAATTTTATAACAAAAAGAAAGCACCGCTTCGAAATTTTCGCAAACTTTATCAGGAATGGAAAGAAGAGGCCTTTCCTCTGAGTGAAGAAGAAGAGCAGGAAATAACCTCTTATGCAATATCTTTACAAAATTCTATTCCAGGAGGAACATACAGGTTTCAATTTCTCCAGGGAATTAATAATATGATAAAAAACATATTCCCTGGTACATAAATTTCCGGTTATTATGTGGTCGTGACGGGTAAGGCGCAATGGCATTAAGATAAGAAAATGACGTTTTATTTTCCCTCCCTTGAGGGAGGGACTAAGGGAGGGTGTCTTTCAAATGAAAATATTATTTATCGTGCCTTTCGATCATGTTTCTTTCCTTCATGGAACATATATTATGCCTCTGGGATTAATCAGCCTTGCCACAATTCTAAAAGAAAATAATAAAGATGTTGAAATAATAGACTTCAATTATTTATTTTTTAATAACATAGTGGAATATAGTAAAGATCAGGGAAAAAACATGGAAACCATGGCTGAATATATACTGGGTAAATCCCCTGATATTATCGGATTTACCTGTGTTTCCGTCACTTTTCATCATGTATTGTTTTTATCCCGTCTTATTAAAAATAAAAATAATAATATTAAGATAATATCAGGAGGGCCGCAGGCATCGAATTTTTCAGAGAAAATTCTGGAAAATTTCCCATGGATTGATTTAATATGCAGGGGTGAAGGGGAACATAAGATCTTACATATCATAAAAGGACTGGAGACCGATGATTTAACAGACGTTCCCGGCATAATCTACAGAAATAATGATATAATTTCAGAAAATGCAGATATACCTCTGATAGAAGATATGGATACATTACCCCTGTTGAATTATGCTCTCAGCCCCGGAGGTTACGAAGGCAAAATTTCTATGGAAATAAGCAGAGGCTGTCCTTATAATTGTATCTTTTGTTCAACATCAAAGTACTGGAAGAGAAAATTCAGGGTAAAATCCATAGAACGTATTTGCAGGGAAATATCACTTATAAAAGAAGCTATTCCTGATAATCATAAACTTTGTATCAATTTTATTGATGATAATTTCACAACAAATCATAATTTTATAATGAATTTGTGTGCCGAATTGAGAAAATTTGATATTACATGGACCTGCAACGGGAGACTCAATACACTGAATGAAGAACTTATTAAACAGATGGCTCTTTCTGGATGCAGGTCTGTTTTTATGGGCATAGAATCAGGTTCTCCCCGGGTACAGAAATATATTAACAAAAATTTGAATCTTGAAAAAGTTAATTCTATTTTTGATACTATATTAAAATATAATATTAAACCTACTGTGTCATTTGTTTATGGCTTCCCCGGGGAAACAGAAGAAGAACTGAATTTAACCTTAAATATGATTTATTCTTTACTTAAAAAGGGAGTGTATCTGTGCAGATTACATTCTCTCTGTGTCATCACGGGCACAAAATTATTTGAAGACCATAAAGATAATTTGATTTTAGGTAATCTGATGTTAAAAGATTTTTATTCAGACCCGGCAGAGGGGGCTAATTTTGAAGATTGCAGAGCCCTTATTATGAAGGACAAAAAATTATTTCCTCATTTTTATACTCTTAAGGATTCCCTCTGTGAGAAATATTCTATGCTGGATAAGTTTGTAAATTTTATTTTTAAGCTCTATAATTTTTTTCCTGAGACAATTACTTCTCTGGTCAGCTTATTTAATGATGATATATTATCTTTCCATAAAGATTTTCTGAGCAATACACAGAAATTTGCAGATTTTTATAATAATAATGAACATCTGAATATTATAATGAAAGATGGCAGTCCGGTAAAGAATTCAGAATTAGGTAAACAGGTAATAATTTTTCTGACGGAATATATAAATAATAAATCATTGAGTGATTTCAGTTTCAACATAATTTCTCATAAATTTTGTGAGGAAATAGACCATAAAGCAGGGAAAATATCTCTTTTACCTGCGGTTCAGGAGTGAGTAATGAAAATACTGTTTATCGTGCCTCTGGATCATATGACTTTTAATAATGTCATATATATTATGCCTCTGGGTTTGCTCAGCCTTGCTACAATTCTGAAGGAGAACAATGAAGATGTTGAGATAATAGACTTCAATTATTTATTTTTAAATAAGATGGTGGAATACAGTAACGATCAGGTAAAAAACATGGAAACAATGGTTGAATATATACTGGGGAAATCTCCTGATATTATCGGATTTACAGGTGTTTGCAGCACCTTTCATAATGTATTGTTTTTATCCAGTCTTATTAAAGATAAAGATAATCATATTAAGATAATGTTAGGAGGACCTCAGACATCGAGTTTATCTAAAGAAATCCTGCAGATGTTCCCCTGGATCGATTTAATATGTGTCGGAGAAGGAGAAAATAAGATCTCAGCCATCATAAAAGGACTGGAGAGGAATGATTTAACAGACGTTGCCGGTATAACTTATAGAAATAACGGTATGATTTTACAAAATACAGACATGCCTCTCATAGAAGATCTGGACGCTTTGCCTCTGTTAAATTATACTCTCAGCCCCGGAGGTTACACCGGAGGCAATGTTTCTATGGAGATAACCAGAGGCTGTCCTTATAACTGTATCTTCTGTTCAACATCACAGTTCTGGAAGCGCAGGTTCAGAACAAAATCCATAGAACGTATCTGTAAAGAAATAGCAATCATAAAAGAAATTTCCCATAAGGATAAGCTTTTTGTCAGTTTTATCGATGATAATTTTACAACAGATTATAATTTTACAATGAAATTATGTCATTCCCTGCAAAAACTTGATATTAAATGGGATTGCAGTGCCAGAATCGATACGGTGGATGATGAGCTTATAAAACAGATGGCTCTTGCAGGATGTGCCGGTATTTTTCTGGGGATAGAATCAGGCTCACCCCGTATACAGAAATATATTAAGAAAAATTTGAATCTTGAACAGGTTAATCCTCTCATTGATACTATGATAAAATATAATATTAAACCGATTGTATCATTTATGTATGGTTTTCCTGAAGAAACGGAAGAAGACCTGAATTTAACATTAAATATGTTATATTCTGTATTAAAAAAAGGCAGTCATAGAACACAATTACAGTGCTTATGTATTCTGCCGGGAACTCAATTATTCAATCAATATAAAGATAAGCTTGTTTTTAAAGATTGTCATTCGAGCCTGACAGATAATTACATCTTCGAATCCTGTAATTCTTTTATTATTGAAAACAGGGAAATATTTCCCAATCTTTACGTGCTTGAAAATACCCTTGCAGATAAATACCCTCATCTGGACAGGTTTGTTACTTTTATATTTACTCATTTATACAGGTTTTTTCCTGAAACACTCAATCTGATATTAAATCTATTTGAAAATAATTTATTAACCTTTTATAATGATTTTCTATTTACTGCTGATGGTTTATCAGATTACTGGATTACAGAAGATTACCGGAAAGATTTAACAGGAACAGCAGGACTTACGAAAAAAGCTATTGCTTTTCTGACAGAATATATAAATAATAAATCATTTAATGATTTCAGTTTCAAAATAATTTCCCATAAATTTTGTGCGGAGAAAAGCAATATGATAACGGTTTATAAAGATTCTCAGAAAAGAGAGGATGAGAAATAAATCAATAAATATTTACCTGGATTATATAAAATGTTATACTGTAAAAGTAATTTTTTTAAATTTCCACAAAAAATATTAGAGAGAGGAGACAGGGTAAAATTATGAAATATGGAGAGAAACATAACGCACTGATTCAGAAACTGTGGAAGGATGCAAAATTTAAAGACGAATTTCTGAAAGACCCCAAAAAACATCTCGGAGAAGCATTTGGAACTAAACTGCCTGATGACATGCATTTTGAAGTCTTACAGGAAACTAAAGGGAAACATTATTTTGTTATTCCTGTAAATCCGGCAGATTACGGTAAAGAATTGAGTGATGCACAATTACAGGAAGTTGCCGGAGGCACAATTGGTGTAGTCGGTATGGTTGTGGCTGTAACATACTCCGAGTGCTGAGAATTGTAATCATAATATACTGGAGAGGAGAAAATTAAAAACCATGAAACACAGTGAGAAACATAATGCATTGATCCAGAAACTCTGGAAGGATGCAAAATTTAAAGAGGAATTTCTGAAAGATCCTAAAAAACATCTTGGAGAAGTATTTGGCACAAAACTGCCTGATGATATTAACATTGAGGTTTTACAGGAAAGTAAAGGGAAACATTATTTTGTCATTCCTGTAAATCCTGCAGATTATGGGAAAGAACTCCGTGATTCTCAATTAGAGGAAGTTGCCGGAGGAACAGTAGATATAATAGCTATTATTGTTGTAACAGTAGACGCATGTTAAATATTAAATGAAATTATTACTCCGGAAAGTCATTTCCAGAGTAATAATTTCATTAAAAAAAATATTCTATGAAAATATTACTTATAGAGAATTTTCAATATATCCATTCTATCTATAAATCCCCCGGTATACCTCTGGGATTATTAAGTCTGGCTACAATCTTAAAAGAAAAAGATTATGATGTGGAACTGATAAACTTCAATTATTTATTTTTAAATAACATAATAAATTACGATTTTGATACAGGAAAGAAATTTGAGATTATGGCCGACTATATAATGAATAAAGATCCGGATGTAGTAGGATTTACGGTTCTGTGCAATACCTTTCACAATGTTCTGTTATTATCACAGCTAATTAAACGGAGGAATAGCAAAATCAAAATAATACTGGGAGGCCCTCATGCATCAATTGTGCCTGAAACTATTTTAGGAGATTACCCGTGGATTGATCTGGTATGCGTGGGAGAAGGTGAAGGCAATATAGTAAGTATAATAAAAGGTCTGGAAGGTAACTCACTCACCTCTGTCCCAGGTATTGTATACAGAAATAATTCAATGATTATAAGAAATCCTGACAGTGAAATGATAAAAGATCTGGATAGTTTGCCTTTATTAAATTATGACTTGATCCTGTCTTTTAACGACATAACCAGTGTTCCCATAGATGCAGGGAGAGGCTGTCCTTACAGGTGTATCTACTGCGCAACAGGTAAATACTGGCACCATAATTTCAGATTAAAATCTGTAGATCGTATCTGTAAAGAGATAGAGGATGTAAAAAACATTCTGGGTAATAAAAAACTTTTCTTTAATTTTACCCATGATAACCTTACAACAAACTATGATTTTGTAATGAATTTATGTGACAGATTAGAGGAACTCAATATTGAATGGGGATGTAATGCAAGGCTCGACACATTGAATGAAAAACTCATTAAAAGAATGGCAGAAACAGGGTGTACCAGGATTCTGATGGGACTGGAATCCGCATCTCCGGCTGTACAGAAACATATTAACAAAAATTTGAACCTTGACTCTATCGATAATATTATTGATATTATGGGAACATATAATATAGTACCTTTTATATCATTTATATACGGATTTCCCGAAGAAACAGAGGAAGATTTAGTTCTCACATTAACTATGCTTTATTCTATACTTAAAAAAAATATTGTTATTCATTTACATTCCTTATGTGTTTTACCCGGTACTCAATTATTTGAAGATTATAAAGATAAATTAGTTCTGAGAGATTTTTATTCCACCCTTGTAGAAGCTTCCGATCATGAAATTTTAAAGTCTATAAACCTGAAAAATAAAGAATTGTTTTCTCAATTTTACATACTTCAGGATTCACTCGTAGATAAATATTTTCTCCTTCCCGGTTTCATTAATCATATACTGATAAAATTATACCATTTCATACCTGAGACATTCGATTTATTATTAAAACTATTCGACAATAATTTATTGTCTTTCTACAAGGATTTCCTGGATAATACAGAGAAATTTGCACGTTTTTATAATAATAAAGATCATGAAAAAATTATAAGGAAAAATGATACCTTAATAAGAAATACCGAACTGAATGAACATGTAATAAATTTTTTAACGGAATATATAAATAATAAGTCACCAGGTAATTTTACCTTTAGTATAATTGCCCACAAATTTTGTGAAGAAATAGACCATAAAGGAGGAGTAAAGAACCTTCCCCACTGGTTAAAGAGAGGCTAATCTCATCCTCATAATCTGTTTCTCAGGACAGCTCTGCAATAATCATAGAATGAAAGTTATTCTTACTGACAGGGCGATATTTTAACAAAAAGTTAACAATTGAGGAATTAAATAATATTGCCATGAAGCTTCAGGAATGTTAAAATAAAAATTACTGAAGGGTGAAGGGTGAAGGGAAAAAGATTTTATTAAATATTAGTACTCAACTCACTAAAGAATAAGAGGAGGTATCTATTTATGATTATAAATACATCGACTCACATTAAAGGGAATATTCAGCAAAAAAAATTACCTGAAAAAGAAAAAGAAGAAGTTAAAGATAAAGTAGAAATAGGTACAACGCCGAAAGACGATGCAGGTTTCATACATAAAACATTCCGTGGACTTGCGAAACTGGCAGGAGGTTCTGTCGGAACTCTGGCAGGAGCTTCAACAGGAGCGGTTCATGGCGCTGCCGTTGAGAAACCGAATCCTGATTTTACTGCAGGAGAAACAAAAATACTCCGCACAGCAGGTGCCATAACAGGCCTTGTAATAGGAACCGTTGCCGGTCTGGCAGGAGGTCCGGGAGGGGTAATCGCAGGACTTATAGCAGGCCCCATAGTGGGTTCGACCGTATTCGGAGCAGTTCCGGGCATGATTGACGGTGCCTATGCCAGCATAAAAGGCGGTATAAAGGGCGGTTTTAAGGGTGCTAAAAAAGGTGCCGAAATTGCAGGAAAAACTGTGGATAAAACGGTGGAATACGGAGAAAAAGTAGTTAACTGGTTTAAAACAAACAGTGCTCACAGTGAAACCACAAAGGAATGA